>NZ_JBEXXO010000014.1:0-224368 GCF_040630435.1 Streptomyces sp. NPDC005803
GTCCCCGCAGGACGACGAACAGATACCCGGGTCCGCTGCGTACCCGCGGAACGTTCGTCGTTTGAGGAGACGCCCCGGAGGGACCCCGGACCCCCGCCCAGCGGGTAATCCGCGCCACCCCGCGGGCAACCCGCACCACACCAAGCCCGTCCGGCGATTGAGGACGGAACCCCGCGCCCCGGACCGGGGCGCGCAACGGGCCCGCCCGGACCACCGCACCGCGGCGCCCGTCACCGGGTGAAGCGTTCGCGGAGCCGGTACTTCAGGACCTTGCGGAGCGCTTCGTTGCGGGGCAGCGCGTCCACCAGTTCCAGTTGCTCCGGGAGCTTGTGGACCGAGAGGCCCTCGCCGCGCAGGTAGGCCGTCAGCTCGGGGAGGGTGAGGGCGGCGGCGTCCGGGGGCTGCTCCACCACCGCGCAGACGCGTTCGCCCCGGTCCTGGTCGGGGAGGCCGATGACCGCGGCGTCGCCCACGCGGGGGTGGCGGGCCAGGAGGTCCTCTATCTCCTTCGCCGAGATGTTCTCGCCCTTGCGGATGATGATGTCCTTCAGCCGCCCGGTGAGGACCAGGTGCCCGCTCGGCCGGACGTGCCCGATGTCGCCCGTGATCAGGAAGCCCTCGGCGTCGAAGGGGGTGGCGGAGGCCAGGTAGCCCCGGCAGACCGCCTCGCCCCGCAGGCGGATCTCGCCGTCGGTGTCGTACGGCAGCGGCTTGCCGGCCTCGTCGGTGATCCGGATCTCCATGCCCTCGGGCGGGCGGCCCTCCGTCTCGGCGAGCTGTTCCGCCGTGTCGTCCGGGGCGCCCATGGTGATCATGGGGACCTCCGTCATGCCGTAGCCGTGGGTGAGCTGGACGCCCATCTCGCGGACCACCGCGTGGTAGATCTCCGGTGGCTTCGGGGCGCCGCCGCCCGCCAGCAGGCGGAGGGTGGGGACGAGGGGGGTGGACGGGGCCTTGCGCTGTTCCGTCAGGAACATGGAGTAGAAGGCCGTGGAGCCGCCCGCCACCGTCACCCCGTGGCGCCGGTAGACCGTGAGCGCGTCCGGCATCGCGAAGTGCTCGAACAGCACCGCGGGGAAGCCGTACAGCAGCAGCATCACCGCGTAGTCCGGGCCGCCGACGTGGGCGAACGGGAAGGCCACCGAGCCGACGTCGTCCGCCGACAGGCGCAGGGCGTGGGCCAGGCAGGAGCCGCCCGCGATCAGGCTGCGGTCGGTGTGCAGGACGCCCTTCGGGTCGGAGGTGGTGCCCGAGGTCCAGTAGATCCAGCGGACCGTGGTGCCGTCGGCGGGGGGCGGGGGCAGGGTCGCGGGATCTGCGTCCGGGAGGGTCTCGTACGCCTCGAAGACCCGCGGCGGGTGCGCGAGGTCCGCCGAGAGGCGGGCGGCCATCGCCGTGTGGTCGAAGCCGCGCCAGGTGCCCGGCACCGCGAAGAACTCCGCCTTGGACTCACGCAGCGCGAAGCCGGTCTCCCGGTCGCGGTAGAAGGGGATGACGGGCGTCTGCACCGCGCCGAGCCGGGTCAGGGCGAAGGACAGGAGCACCGTCTCCAGCCGGGTCGGCAGTTGCCAGGCGACGACGGTGCCGGGGCGTACCCCGAGGGCGTACAGGCCCGCGGCCACCCGTTCGGCACGGGTGCGCAGTTCGCCGAAGGTGAGCGTGCGGTCGTCCTGGATCAGGAAGGGCCGGTCCGGCGTCAGGGCGGCCCGGCGTGCGATGAGCTCCCAGAAGGTGCCCGAGGCACCCAGGGCGTGCGCGGTCTCGTTCACGGCGAACCCCTCACAGCTGACGGGTAGTCAGATAGTGTGCAGAGCGTAGAGCGCTGCGCCTTGTCGGTCCAGGGGTGCGGGGCTAGCCTGTGGGCGACGTCAATCTGACGGGTCATCAGAAGTGTGCGCGCCGGAGGGGACACCATGACGGAACTGCCTCGGATCGTCAGCGTCGACGACCATGTGATCGAGCCGCCGCACCTCTTCTCGGCCTGGCTGCCCGCCAAGTACCGCGAGCGCGGCCCGCAGCCCCTGACGGCGGGCATCGGCGAGCTGGCGTACACCGGAGGCAAGTACGTCATCACGATGGACCCGGACGGGCCGCCGACCGACTGGTGGATCTACGAGGACCTCAAGTTCCCGTACAAGCGGAACATCGCCGCGGTGGGATTCGACCGCGACGACATGACGCTGGAGGGCATCACCCGGGCCGAGATGCGGCCCGGCTGCTGGGATCCCGTCGAACGGCTGAAGGACATGGACCTCAACCACGTCGAGGCGAGCCTCTGCTTCCCCACCTTCCCGCGGTTCTGCGGGCAGACCTTCGCCGAGGCCCACGACAAGGAGGTCGCGCTCGCGTGCGTGCGCGCGTACAACGACTGGATGGTCGAGGAGTGGTGCGGGGACAGCGGCGGCCGGCTGATCCCGCTGTGCATCATCCCGCTCTGGGACATCGGCCTGGCGGTCGAGGAGATCAGGCGGAACGCGGCGCGCGGGGTGCGGGCGGTGACCTTCTCGGAGATCCCGACCTATCTGGGACTGCCGTCCATCCACAGCGGCTACTGGGACCCGTTCTTCGCCGTCTGCCAGGAGACCGGCACGGTCGTGAACATGCACATCGGGTCCAGCTCGCAGATGCCCGCCGCCTCGCCGGACGCCCCGCCCGCCGTCCAGGCCTCGCTCTCGTTCAACAACGCGATGGCCTCGATGATGGACTTCCTGTTCAGCGGGGTGCTGGTGAGGTTCCCCCGGCTCAAGCTGGCGTACAGCGAGGGGCAGATGGGGTGGATCCCGTACGCGCTGGAGCGCGCCGACGACGTCTGGGAGGAGCACCGGGCCTGGGGCGGGGTGCGCGATCTGATCCCGGAGCCGCCGTCCACGTACTACTACCGGCAGATGTTCTGCTGCTTCTTCCGCGACAAGCACGGCGTCGCCTCGCTCGACGTCGTCGGCCGGGACAACGCCACCTTCGAGACCGACTACCCCCACGTCGACTCGACCTTCCCGCACACCAAGGAGGTCGCGCTCGACCACGTCAAGGGGCTGGACGACGAGACCGTCTACAAACTGATGCGCGGGAACGCGATCCGCATGCTCGGTCTGGACCTCGACAAGTAGGCGCGCCATGGACCTGGCGTACACGGAGGAAGAGGAAGCCTTCCGGGCGCGGCTGCGGCAGTGGCTGGCGTCGGTGCTCCCCGGGCTGCCCGGAAAACCGGATCCCGGCGACTGGCCGGGGCGCAGGGCGTACGACGCCGGCTGGCAGCGGCTGCTGTACGACGCCGGGTACGCGGGCCTGCACTGGCCCGCCGACGCCGGCGGGCGGGGCGCCACCCCCACCCAGCACCTGATCTTCCTGGAGGAGACGGAGCGGGCCGGGGCGCCGTACGTCGGGGCGAACTTCGTGGGGCTGCTGCACGCCGGGCCCACCATCGCCGCCGAGGGCACGGCCGGACAGCGGGCCCGCTGGCTGCCGCCGGTGCTGCGCGGCGACGAGATGTGGTGCCAGGGGTTCAGCGAACCGGACGCGGGCTCCGACCTCGCGTCCCTGCGGACCCGGGCGGTGCGCGACGGCGACGACTACGTGGTGAGCGGGCAGAAGATCTGGACCTCCCATGCGGAGGTCGCCGACTGGTGCGAACTCCTCGTGCGGACGGACCCGGCGGCGCCCAGGCACCGGGGGATCAGCTGGCTCGCGATGCGGATGGACAGCCCCGGCGTCACCGTCCGGCCGCTGCGCACGCTCGCCGGGTCCACCGAGTTCGCCGAGGTGTTCCTCGACGAGGTGCGGGTGCCCGTCTCGCACCGGGTCGGGGCGGAGAACGACGGCTGGCGGGTCACCATGGTCACCCTCTCGTTCGAGCGCGGCACGGCCTTCGTCGGCGAGGTCGTCGCCTGCCGCCGCACCCTGGACGCGCTGGCCGCCGAGGCCCGGCGCAGCGGCCGGTGGGACGACGCGGTGCTGCGCCGCCGGCTGGGCAGGCTCAACGCCGAGTTCCGGGCGCTGTGGCGGCTCACCCAGTGGAACGTCAGTGAGGCGCAGGGCACCGGGGGCGTGCCCGGGGCCGGCGGCTCCATCTTCAAGCTGCGGTACTCGCACGCCCGTCAGGAGCTGTACGAGGCGGCGGCCGAGGTGCTCGGCGGGGGTGACGCCCTGGATCTGGACCGGGAGTGGGTGCTGGACCGGCTCTCCTCCCTCTCGTACACGATCGCGGCCGGTACCTCGCAGATCCAGCGGAACATCGTCGCCGAGCGGATCCTCGGCCTGCCGAAGGGGCGGTGAGCGGGGGTGGACTTCCAGCTCTCACAGGACCAGCGGGCCCTGCGCGCGGGGATACGGGACCTGCTCGCCGGCCGGTTCGGCAGGGACCGGATGCGGGCGGCGCACGAGCGGGGAGGGGATGTGGACCGTGCGTGGTGGCGGGAGCTCGGTGCGGCCGGGGTCTTCGCCCTGCGGTTGCCGGAGACGGCCGGCGGGGTCGGCCTCGGCCTGGCCGAATCCGTACTCGTGTTCGAGGAGATCGGGCGGGCGCTGCTGCCCGGACCGCTGGCCGCCACCCAGCTCGCCGCCGGGTCCGTGAAGGGGGCGGCCGAGGGCGAGGCCGTGGTGGCCCTGGCGGAGGCGGGGCGGCCCGTGGGGCACCTGGAAGGCGCCGACGCGCTGCTGGTCCTGGACGGGGACCGGACGAGGCTGGTCACCGGCGGGGCGCTGCGGCGGCTGGTGCGCGAGGCCCGCCCCGTGCGGTCGCTCGATCCGGGCACGCCCCTGTGGCGGGTGCCGGAGCTGTCCGCGTACGAGGGCGAGGCGCTGCCCGACGGGGCGCGGCTGCGGCGCGAGGGGGCCCTGCTGACCGCGGCCGAGCAGCTCGGCATCGCCGCCCGGAGCCTGGAGGCGGCGGTCCAACACGCCGGTGAGCGGGAACAGTTCGGATCGCCGATCGGGGCGTTCCAGGCGGTCAAGCACCTGTGCGCGGGAATGCTTGTGCGGGCCGGGACGGCCCGCGGCGCCGTCTACGCGGCGGCCGTCACGGGGGACCCGGTGGAGGCCGCCGCGGCCAAGCTCCTCGCCGACGAGGCGGCCGTCGACAACGCCCGCGACTGCCTCCAGGTGTACGGCGGCATGGGCTTCACCTGGGAGGCGGATGTCCATCTGCGCCTCAAGCGGGCCTGGCTGCGGGCCGGGCAGTGGCTGACGGCGGCGGACGCGGAGGAGGCGCTGGCGGCCGATCTCGGGTGAGGCGGAACGGACGGTTGTCAGGCGCACGCATGTGACGCGACGGACCCCTGAGGTTCACGCTGCGGAGTGACGCAGTGCAGTCGGAGCGTGCCGATACCGGCTTGTGTCCTTTGCGTGATTCGTCACGGGGTGGAGTCGGCGCCGGGCTCGGGTACGCTCCGTTGGATGCGAGTGGTTCTGGAACCTGGCGATCCGGATGTGGCCTGTGCGGCGACTCCGGTCCGCGAGAGGTGCCCTGCTCGTGATCCACACAGAAGCGCCAGGCCTGCCGTGGAAGCGGTTCCCGGCACCGTGACGCGCCTCTGTTCGACTTCCCGCAGCGCGCGTCGCACAGTATGCACCACGCGTACTCCTTCGCGTGGGAATATGCCCGAAGCGCTTGTTGCGGTGACTGTACGTCAACCATGCTGGCTCGTAGGGGAATCACGTTCCGTGACCCCGAGGAGGCGCGAGGCGATGTGTCCGCCGGTTCGGATGGTGTGAGCGGTGCAGGTGCTTCAGGTTCAGTTGGAGGTCGGGCCCGACCCCGCGGAGGTCGGACGGGCCCGCAGATGGGCGCGTTCGAGGCTCGTCGGGTCCGGGATAGGAGACGACGAGCCGCTGGCCGAGACGCTCATCCTGCTCATCTCGGAACTGGTCACCAACGCGGTCGTGCACACCGGCTGTCCGGCCGTGCTGCGCATGCTGTTCGGCTCGACGGGAGCCCCGGGCAACGCCGGGACCGTCCGGGTCGAGGTGGCCGACACCAGTTGCCGCCCGCCGCAGCAGCGGCACGCGCAGGGTGAGGACACCGGCGGCCGCGGCCTGGAGCTGGTCGACGGACTGGCCGACCGCTGGGGCTGGCAGCCGGAGGGCGCGGGCAAGCGCATCTGGTGCGAGATCGACCGGGGCATCCCGCTGATCCAGGTCCAGCTGCAGCCCGGCTCCCCCGAGCGCGACGGCGTCGGCGGGTGCGGCGCGGGAGCGGGGTACGAGGCGGGCTCCGCCGCGTACGAGGCGACGCACGCCGGCATCCACCCCGCGTAGCGGCGCCGCCGGGCACGGGGCCGCCCGCCGCCCGGCGGGCCCCCGGGCGCGCGGCGGCGCCTCAGAGGACCGCGACCGGGGCGACCGGTGTGCCGGTGGCACCGACGAAGGGCTCCGGCATGGCCGAGAGCAGGAAGGCGTAGCGCCCGGTGTCCGCACAGGCTGTGGACAAGCCCTCCAGGTTCCAGTTCTGGCCCTGGAGCATGCCCATCTCCACCAGGTCGAGCGCGTGCACCCCCAGCCACAGGTCCTCGATCTCCGGCGGGAAGATCTCGAAGGTCAGCGTGTCGTTGGCGACCGCGGCCGCATCGCGGGCCCGGAACCACTCCGGCGTCCGGATCGACAGGCCCGGTGACGGATACCCGTAGCCGTTCTTGTCCCCGGAGAGGTACACCCGCACCTGTCCGGTCCGTACGAGAACGATGTCCCCGGACCGCACCCGGACCCCGGCCAGTTCCTCGGCCGCCTCCAGGTCCTCGGGGGTGACCGCGTGGCCGCCCGGCAGCCGGTCCACGCCGTGGGCGCGGGCCACGTCGAGGAGGACCCCGCGCGAGACGATGTGCGGCGCCTTGTCGATGCCGCTGAACCGCGCGCCGCCGTGGGCGGTGATGGTGGCGGCGGGCCGGCCGTTGTAGATCTTCCCCGAGTGCGAGGCGTGGGTGAGCGCGTCCCAGTGGGTGGCGGCCTGGAGACCCAGGACGGCGGTGTCGTCGCTGGTGGCGACGGTGCCGGGACCGAAGAGCTCCTGATTGATCTGGACCATCGTGTGCAGCGGGTTGACCCGCCCAGGGATCAGCCCGCTCTGCACGCCGTCCTGCTGGAGCGGAAGCGCCAGCGGGACGCGCAGCCCGCTGCGGACGGTGCCCGCCGCCTCGCGCACGACCTCGTCGGTGATGAGGTTGAGGGTGCCGATCTCGTCGTCGGCTCCCCAGCGTCCCCAGTTGTTCACGCGCTTGGCGAGGTCGTGGAACTCGGCCGGCAAAGACATGGCGCCTCCTGGGGCTTGTGCCGGTGGACCTGATGACCCATAGAATCTAACGGTCCGTCAGAAACCGCGGGAAGGGGCCGGGCATGGGGAACTTCTTGGCAGGCAAGGTCGTGGCCGTGACGGGTGCCGGACGCGGCATCGGGCGGGCCGTCGCGCTCGCCGCGGCGGCCGAGGGGGCGAGGGTCGTGGTGAACGACTATGGCGTCTCCGTCGAGGGGGGCGAACCCGCGAGCGAGATAGCCGAGTCCGTCGTCAAGGAGATCGTGGCGGCGGGCGGCGAAGCGGTCGCGGTGGCGGACGACATCTCCACCATGGCCGGCGGGCAGCGGGTCGTGGACACCGCGCTCGCGGAGTTCGGCCGGATCGACGGGGTCGTCTGCGTGGCCGGGATCCTGCGCGAACGCATGCTCTTCAACATGTCCGAGGAGGAGTGGGACCCCGTGGTCGCCACCCACCTCAAGGGCACGTTCACCGTCTTCCGGGCGGCGTCGGCGGTGATGCGCAAGCAGGAGGGGGCCGGCACGCTGATCGGCTTCACGAGCGGCAACCACCAGGGCAGCGTCGCCCAGGCGAACTACAGCGCCGCCAAGGGCGGCATCATCTCGCTGGTCCGCAGCGCGGCGCTCGGCCTCCACAAGTACGGCGTCACGGCGAACGCGGTGGCACCCGTGGCACGGACCCGGATGTCCGCCAACGTCCCCATGGAGCTCAAGGAGATGGGCGAGCCCGAGGACGTGGCGGCGCTCGTCGTCTACCTGCTCAGCGACCGGGCCCGCGCCGAGAAGATCACCGGCCAGGTCTACACGATCGCGGGCCCGAAGATCGCGGTCTGGGCCCAGCCGAGGGAGCTGCGCGCGGGGTACGCGGAGGGGGCGGCGTGGACCCCGGAGCGGATCGCGGACTTCCTGCCCGGGACGGTGGGCACGGACCCGATGCCGATGCTGGCACGGCTGGAGGAGATGGCGGCGGCGGCGAAGGCCGCGGCCCGGCCGAACGCGTAGGCCATGGCGCGGGGCGACGACCCCGCGCGCCCGGCGACCGGGGGCCCACCCCAGTACCCCCGCTCCTCGATCGCCGGGGGGCCTGATCCGCGCTTCGCACCCATGGGAGCGGAGGACCCACCCCGCCCGGCACCGGGCGCCCTCCGCCCCGGTTCTCGATCGCCGACGGGCTCGTACGGGCCCCGGGACATCCACGGAACACCACCGCCGAGCGCGTGCCCGGCCAACCGAGGGAGCCGAGATGAGAGGCGTCGTCTTCGACGGCAGACGGACCGAGGTCGTCGACGACCTGGAGATACGCGACCCCGGCCCCGGTGAGGTGCTGGTGGGGGTGGCCGCGGCCGGGCTCTGTCACAGCGATCTGTCGGTGATCGACGGGACGATCCCGTTCCCGCTGCCGGTGGTGCTCGGGCACGAGGGCGCGGGGGTGGTCGAGGCGGTCGGCGCCGGCGTGGGTCATGTGGCGCCCGGCGACCACGTGGCGCTGTCCACGCTGGCCAGTTGCGGCGCGTGCGCGCAGTGCGACCGGGGCCGGCCGACGATGTGCCGCAAGGCGATCGGGATGCCGGGGCAGCCGTTCTCGCGCGGGGGGAAGCCGCTGTACCAGTTCGCGTCCAACTCGGCCTTCGCCGAACGGACGCTGGTCAAAGCGGTGCAGGCGGTGAGGATCCCCGCCGATCTGCCCCTGACGTCGGCCGCCCTGATCGGGTGCGGGGTGCTGACGGGAGTCGGAGCCGTACTGAACCGGGCCCGGGTCGACCGCGGCGAGAGCGTGGTCGTGATCGGCACCGGCGGCATCGGGCTCAACGTGATCCAGGGCGCGCGGCTCGCCGGAGCGCTGACCATCGTCGCGGTCGACTCCAACCCCGGCAAGGAGGCGGTGGCCCGGCAGTTCGGCGCCACGCACTTCCTCACCTCGGCCGAGGGCGTCAAGGAGATCCTGCCGACGGGCGCCGACCACGCCTTCGAGTGCGTGGGCCGCACCGAGCTGATCCGTACCGCGATCGACCTGCTGGACCGGCACGGGCAGGCGATCCTGCTCGGCGTACCGGCGGCGACGGCCGAGGCCTCGTTCCTTGTCTCGTCGATGTACCTGGACAAGTCGATCCTGGGCTGCCGCTACGGCTCCTCGCGCCCGCAGCGGGACATCGCCCTGTACGCGGAGCTGTACCGGGAGGGCCGGCTGCTGCTGGACGAACTCGTCACCGAGACCTACCCGGTGGAGGACTTCGCCAAGGCGGCGGACGACGCCCACCACGGGCGGGTGGCCCGGGGGGTGCTGGTGTTCTAGTGCCGCGTCAGACCTGGTTCTCCGCCGTCGACCGGAACGTCCGCCGGTACATCGTCGGCGACACCCCCAGTGCCGCCTGCAGATGCTGCCGGAGCGAGGTGGCCGTGCCGAAGCCGGCGTCCCGGGCGATGCGGTCCACCGACAGGTCGGTGGACTCCAGCAGCCGGCGGGCCAGTTCCACCCGCTGCTGGGTCAGCCACTGGACGGGGCTGACCCCGGCCTCCTCGCGGAACCGGCGGGTGAACGTCCGTACGCTCATCGCCTCCTGCTGGGCCATGTCGCGCAATTGGATCGGCGACTCCAGCCGCCCGAGCGCCCAGGCGCGGGCGGCCGTCGTGGCCGAGACCCCGGGGTCGGGGACCGGGCGCTGGATGTACTGCGCCTGACCGCCGTCGCGGTGCGGTGGTACGACCGTGCGCCGGGCGACGTCGTTGGCGACGGCGGCGCCGTGGTCGCGGCGCACCAGGTGCAGGCACAGGTCGATGCCGGCGGCGACCCCGGCGGACGTCAGCACGTCCCCGTCGTCGACGAACAGGACGTCGGGGTCGACCCGGACGGCGGGGAACAGCCGCTGGAAGTGGTCCGCGGAGGACCAGTGGGTGGTGGCCGGCCGCCCGTCGAGGTATCCGGCCGCGGCGAGGACGTAACTGCCGGTGCAGATGGAGACCATCCGGGTGCCGGGTCTGATGTGCGCGAACGCGGCGGCGAGTTCGTCGGTCAGCCGGCCCTCGGTGTACACGGGGCCGAGTTCGTGGCTGGCGGGGATCACCACGGTGTCGGCCGTGGCGAGGGCCTCGGGGCCGTGCCGGACGGTGATCGTGAAGTCCGCGTCGGTGCTGACCGGGCCCGGCGGACGGACCGAGCAGGTCACGACTTCGTAGAGTGCGCGACCCCGGTCGTGCGGCTCGCAACCGAGCGAACGTCCGAAAATCCTTTGGGGGATGCCCACTTCGAACGGGAGCAGCCCGTCGAGGGCGAGAACGACGACCCGGTGCGGCACGGTACGGACTCCCTTCGCTCTAGCTGGTATAGACCATAAGCTGATACATGTCATCGGTGTGATGGAAAAGTCAGCAGACCGCGCGGGCATTCCCGCCGTCGACCGCGCAGCCGCTTCGCCCGGCTCGCCGCCCCTGCCGCCGTTGCCGTGCTCGCCGCTCGGACCGGACCGGCTCTGGAACCGCAACTTCAGGCTCTTCTTCGTCGCCCGGACCGCGGCGCTCTTCGGCGACGGAATGATCCCGGTGGCGCTTACCGCCGGGCTGCTGGGTGCCGGACGGCCGCACTCCTCGGTGGGGTTCGCGCTGGCCGCCTGGATGGGTCCGCTGGCCGTGTTCGTCCTCTTCGGCGGCGTTCTGGCGGATCGTTTCACCCCGCGCCGGATGATGATCATCGCCGATGCGCTGCGCCTGGTCGGGGCCTCGGTGCTCGCGGTCTCCTTCGCCACCGGCAACCCGCCGCTGTGGGTGGTGTACGCGCTGAGCGCGGTGGCCGGGGTGGGGGCGGCCCTCTTCCAGCCGGGGGTCGCGTCGACCACGCCCCGGGTGGCCACGGACGTGCAGCGCGCCAACGCCGTGCTGCGGGTGTCGGAGGCGCTGATGACCATGGCGGGCCCGGCGTTCGCGGGCGTGCTCGTGGGACTGGCGAGCGCCGGGGCGGTCTACGCGGCGAACGCGGCGACCTTCCTGGTCTCCGGGGTCTGCCTGTTCCTGCTGAGGCTTGCGCCCGCGCCCTCGGACGAGGCGCCGCGAGGTACATTCGTCGCCGAACTGGTCGACGGCTGGCGCGAGTTCACCGCGCGGAGCTGGCTGTGGGGAGTGATCGCGATCTGGACGGTGTACGGCTTCACCGTGCTCGGCCCGATGCTTCCGCTGACCGCCGTCGAGGTCACCGAGGCGCACGGCTCGGGGACGTACGGCGCGATGATGGCGGTGAACGGAGCGGGCAGTGTCCTCGGCGGTCTGCTGGCCCTGCGGCTGCGGCCGCGCCGCCCGCTGACGGCGGGAGCCGTCGCCCTGACCGGGGTGTGCGTGAACCTGGTGGTGCTGGGGCTCGGGATGCCGGTGTTCGCCCTGGGGGCAGGGCAGTTCGTGGCGGGCGCGGCGTTCGCCTTCTGGCTGGTGATGTGGTCGACGACCGTCCAGACGCACGTGCCGCCGGAGGCGCTGAACCGGCTGCACGCGTACGACGTGGCCGGCTCGCTCCTGATGCTGGCCGCGGGCCGCGCGCTGGCCGGGCCGGTCGCGGACCGGGTGGGCGCCCCGGAGCTGCTGCTCGCCGGCGCGGTGATCAACATGCTGGCCGTGGGGGTCCTGCTGGCGGCCCGGCCGATCCGTCGCCTGGAGCGGATCGGATGAGCGCCCTGCGGGCCCGCGGTGTCGCGGCGGGGGCGGCCGCGCTGACCGTCGTCGCCGGGCTCGGGGTGCGTACCGTGACGGACGGCGCTGTCGCCAAGTACGCCGGGGACGCGCTGTACACGGTCCTTATCTGCGCCCTCGTCACTCTGTGCGCGCCCCGGGCCCGGCCGCTCGCCGTGGCCGGCGCCGGGCTCGGGATCAGCTGGGCGGTCGAGCTGCTCCAGCTCACCGGCGTCCCGGCGGCGGCGTCCCGGCACAGCGCCGTGGCGCGGCTGGTGCTCGGCTCGACCTTCAACGCACCCGATCTGCTCTGGTACGCGGTGGGGGCGGCGGCCGCCTGGGCCGTGTGCGCGGCGACTACTTCCGGCGCGCGCGCTCCTCGGACTGCTGCATCTCGATGACGCGGAGGACGTGTGCGGTGGTCTGCCGGCGCACACTGCCCGCGACGAGCAGCGCCGAACCGGCCACCGAGAGGGGTGCGGAGACGGCCAGGAGTATCAGCTGCTTGGGCATGGTGCTGTCCAACTCGCAGATCGACGACGCGCGGAAGCAGTACAGCGAGTCGTCCTGGTCCCACAGCAGGAAGCCCAGCCACACCCACGACACGCAGGCGGCGAGCAGCAGAACGGCGCCCCAGCCCTGCATCAGCGCGGACCGGTGATGGAAGTGCTGGCGTTCGACCCACTGCATGAGATCCCCCGGGATGTGGACGAAGCGGCGTGGACGCGCAGGCGTTCACCCGGCGCGGTGTGCCCGTCGCGCTGTTCGGCCGCCGATCGACGCAGATCGTACGCGCATCCGGGCCGCCGCTTCCCGGCCGGGCTGCGGGCTCTGGCCCGATTCCTGCGAACCATGTCCCTCGGGCCACTCGTGAGGGAGGCCGCCGGGACCGGATGCTGGGTGACGTGACCCAGACAACCGAACCCGCCGCCCGCGATCACAGACCGGGCACCGGACGCGAGGCGCCCCGCCGCCGCGTCCACCGCGCCTGGCTCGTCGCCGCCGTCACCTTCGTGACGATCATCGGTGGAGCCGCCTTCAACTCCTTGCCCGGGCTGCTGATCGACCCGCTCCACACGGAGTTCCACTGGTCACGCGGGGAGATCGGCCTCGCCGTCTCCCTCGACATGGCGCTGTACGGGCTCACCGCTCCGTTCGCCGCGGCGCTGATGGACCGGTTCGGCATCCGCCGGGTGGTGGTCGTCGCCCTCAGCGCCGTCGCGGCCGGTGCGCTGGCCAGTGTCTGGATGACGGCCGCCTGGCAGCTGATGATCTACTGGGGGCTGCTCGTCGGTTTGGGTACCGGCTCCATGGCGATGGCCTTCTCCGCGACCGTCACCCACCGCTGGTTCGTCGCCCGCCGCGGTCTGGTGACCGGCATCCTCACCGCGGCCGGAGCCTCGGGGCAGCTGGTCTTCCTGCCCCTCTGCGCCTGGATCGTCGACCGGCACGGCTGGCGGCCCGCCTCGGTGACCGTCGCCCTGGCCGCCCTGGTCGTCGTCCCGTTCGTCTGGCTGCTGATGCGCGACCACCCGGCCGACGTGGGACTCGCCCCGTACGGCGGGGAGTACGTGGCCAAGCCGGTGCCCGCGCGCGGGGCGGCGAGGCGGACCGTACGCGTCCTGGTCGACGCGGCCCGCACCGGACCGTTCTGGCTGCTGGCCGGGTCCTTCGCGATCTGCGGCGCCTCGACCAACGGCCTGATCCGCACCCACTTCGTCCCCTCGGCGCACGACCACCACATGCCCGTCACGGCGGCGGCCTCGCTCCTCGCCGTCATCGGGATCTTCGACATCATCGGCACGGTCTTCTCCGGATGGCTCACCGACCGCTTCGACGCCCGCCGGCTCCTGGCCGTCTACTACGCGCTGCGCGGGGTCTCCCTGCTGTTCCTGCCGATCCTGATGCAGGCCACGGTGGAACCGCCGATGGTCTTCTTCATCGTGTTCTACGGACTCGACTGGGTCGCCACCGTCCCGCCGACCCTGGCCCTGTGCCGGGAGCGGTACGGCGAGGACAGCGCCGTCGTCTTCGGCTGGGTCCTCGCCTCCCACCAGGTGGGCGCGGCACTGGTGGCGTTCCTGGGCGGGGTGGCGCGCGACCACTTCGGCTCGTACGACATGGTCTGGTACGCGGCGGGGGCGCTGTGCGCGATGGCGGCGCTGATGGCGCTGATGATCCGCCGGATGACAGGACCGCCGGCGCGGACCCTCACGGCGTGAGCCGCTCAGCCGCTGAAGTGTCCGAACGCCCCCCGGTGGAACAGCAGCGGCCCGTCCCCGTCCCCGTCCGCCACCGCTCCGAGCGCCTCCACCCGGCCGACGACGATCAGATGGTCGCCGCCGGTGTGGACGGCCTGGATGCGGCAGTCGACCCAGGCGGGCACGGAGTCCAGCAGCGGCGAACCGGTCGCGGGGGCGGGGGAGTGCGCCACCCCGGCGAACTTGTCCGCCCCGCTGACCGCGAAGCCCCGGCACAGCGCGCCCTGGCCCGCGCCCAGGATGTTGACGCAGAACGCCCCGGCGCGGGCGATGCGCGGCCAGGTCGTCGACGTGCGGGCGACCATGAACGCGACCAGCGGAGGGTCCAGGGAGAGCGAGGCGAACGACTGACAGGCGAAGCCCACCGGACCCGCCGGGCCGCCGGCGCCGCCCGGGTCGTGGGCCGTGACGACGGTGACGCCGCTGGCGAAGTGCCCCAGCACGCGGCGGAACTCGCCCCGGTCGAGCGGCAGCCGCTCGTCGTCGGCGACGGCCCGCAGCGCCGGGCGCGGCAGGGGATCGACCCGCTCCGGACCGGTGGCCGTCGGAGCGCCGACGGACCGGAGGTAGCGGACGGCGGTCGCGGCCATGCCTGCGTGTCCCATCACCTCTCGATTAGAACTGACGCTACGTCAGATGTGAAGGCCCGGGCGGGACCCGCCCCCGACTTTCGTCAGGGGTCGTCCCTGCCGTTCGGGCCGGGATTCCCGCCTCCGGCGCTCCTAGGTTCTGCTGCCATGAGACGAGAAACCGGAAGCAGAGCCCTGACCGCCCGCCCGTTGCTCGCCTGCGTCGTCCTCGGCGCGGGGGCGGCCGCCGTCGGGGGCCTCGCGCCGGGGGGACTGGGGACGGAACGGGCCGTCGAGGTCACGGACGGCGCCTCGGCGTCCCTGTACCGCTCGGTGACCGGGCTGGTGGCCGATGCGCCCTCCTGGGCGGGGCCGCTGCTGGAGGCCGCTTGCGACGGGACGCTGGTGGCCCTCGGGCTGCTGCTCGTGGGGGTCTGGTGGAGCGCCGTACGCCGGGCGGACAGCCGGGTCGCCGCCGGCGCCGTGCTCACCGGACTCGGCACCGTACTCGCCTACGCGAGCAGTGAGGCCGTGAAACTCGTCGTCGACGAGGAGCGCCCCTGCCGGGTCCTGCTCCGCGGAGCGGCGGCGGTCGCCGAGTGCCCGCCGCCCGGCGACTGGTCCTTCCCGAGCAACCACGCCACCCTCGCGGCCGGTCTGGGCGTGGGCCTGGCCCTGCTGCGGCCCTGGTCGGCCGCCCTCGCCCTGCCGTTGGCGGGAGCGGCGGCGCTGCTGCGGGTCATGGTGGGTGCGCACTATCCGCACGACGTGCTGGCCGGCGCGGTGCTCGGCGGGGCGGTGGTCGCGGCCGTGCTGCTCGCGTTCCTGCCGCTCGTTCGGGTGGCGCTGTCAGCGCTCGGCGGGCGGTTCCGCAGGGCCGACGACCCCGGCCTCGTGGGCGACGACCGCCGCGGCGGCCCGGTTGTCCACGCCCAGCCGGGCCAGGATCGAGCTGACGTGGGCCTTGACCGTCCCCTCGACCAGGTGGAGGCGGCGCGCGATCTGCCCGTTGGACAGTCCGCCGCCGAGGAAGGCCAGCACGTCGCGTTCCCGGGCGGTGAGCGTCCGGACCCGTTCCCGCGCGGCGGCACGACGGCCCGCCAGGGCGCCCGCCCCCGTGGCCGAGAGATGGGCGACGACCCGGGCCGCGACCTTCGGTGACAGATAGGCGGCGCCGCCGGCCACCGCGCGGACTCCCGCGATGAGCTCCTCGGGCTCGCCCGACTTGATCAGGAATCCGGCGGCGCCGCCCCCGAGCGCCTGGAGGATGTAGTCGTCCTCGCCGAAGGTCGTCAGCATGACGACGCCCGTCCCCGGCACCGTGCGCCGGATCTCCGCGGCCGCCTCGATGCCGTTCGTCCCCGGCATCCGGATGTCGAGCACGGCCACGTCGGGGCGGTGGCGCCGCACCTGCTCCACCGCCTCGTGCCCGTCGCCCGCCTCGGCGACGACCGCGATGCCCGGGTCGGTGGACAGCACGGAACGCACGCCCGCGCGGATCATCGGCTCGTCGTCGGCGATGAGGACCCGGATCATGAGCGGGAACCTTCCTGGGTGGGCACGGGGCGGGTGTTCACGGGACGGGTGTTCACGGGACGGGTGTTCACGGGGTGAGGGCCTCCTTGGACAGCAGCCGGCCGTCCCGGAAGCAGAGCCGGTACGCGTCCCCGGACCGGTCGTCGAAGCGGTCCGCCGTCATCGCGTAGTACGCACAGCTGACGCCCGGCCCCTTCGGCTCCCCGGCCACGGGCCGCTGCGTGGTCTCGCGTTCGGGCAGCAGCCGCGTGAGGGCGGCCCGCCTCTCGCCCACCCGCAGCCGGGCGTAGTCGCCCGGGTCCAGCACGGACTGCCGGGCCGAGCGGACGTCCCACCCCATGAGGGCGGCGCTCAGGACCGCCCACGCCACCAGGGGCAGCACGACCGCGAGGGCCAGGGCCCGGCGTACCCGGCTGCGGGCGCGGTGGTGCTCCGGGGGCAGGGCCTCCCGGACGGTCCGGGGCGCGGAGGGCGGGATGCGGGCGGGCACGGTGTGCGGGAGGCGCGCGGTGACCGCGAAGCCGCCGTCGTACGGGCCGTGCGCGAAGCTGCCGCCCGCCAGTCGTACGCGTTCGTCGAGCCCGATCAGCCCCCGCCCGGTGCCGGGAGGGCCGGGAGGGCTCACGGGTACGGGCGCCGGACCGTTCTCCACCCGGACCGCCGTCGCCCCGTCCGTGTGCGTCAGCCGCACGTCCACCCGGGCGTGCGGCGCGTGCTTGGCCGCGTTGGTCAGGGCTTCCTGGACGACGCGGTGGGCGGCCCGTGCGGCCGGCGGGGGCATCGCGGCGGCGTCGCCCTCGACGTGGAGGGAGACCGGGAGACCGGCGGCCGCGGCTTCCGCGACGAGCCGGGGGATTCCCGTACCGGGTGGTCCGGGCGGCTCGTCGTCCGTCCGGCCGTCCGCCTCCTCGCGCAGCAGGCCGATCACCTCGCCGAGCCGCTCGATCGACGCCGCCGCCCGGGCCCGGATCTCCCCGGCGGCCGCCCGGTGAGCCTCGTCCAGACCGGGGGCGAGCTTGAGGGCGCCCGCCGACAGGGCGATGAGACTGAGGTCGTGTCCGAGCAGGTCGTGCATGTCCTGCGCGATGCGGGCCCGTTCGCGGGACCGTGCCTGCTCCGCGACGAGCCGCTGCTCGCGCTCCAGCCGCCCCGCCCGCTCCCAGCCGGCCCGGACGAGCTCCTGGTACTGACGCCAGAAGCGCCCCGCGAACCACGGCAGCATCGCTGCCACCGCGACCACCGCGACGAACCGCCCCGCCATCAGCAGCCACGACGGCACCAGGGCCACCGCCACCACGCCACCGGCCACGACCGTGACGAGTACGAGGAGGGTGGGCCCGGTCCTGCCCGGCTCCCGGCCGGCGAGGAACGCCGTCACCGCGGCGGGCAGCGCCCACCACGGACTGACCGCGCTCAGCACGGTGCACGCCGCGGCGGCCGCGGTCAGCAGACTCCCCCGGGCGACGGCCCGCCGGGCCGCACCACCGGCCCTGATCATCGTTGCGTCCACCCTGACGACCGTACGCAAGCGCACGCCGGTGCGGCACTGCCGAAAGTCGGGGGTGTTCCCGGCCTCGGCGGACTGCGCGATCGGGACCGTAGCGGCTCTCGGTGGCCGAGCCGCCACGGTCGGGTGCCAAGGGTATGAGGGTGGGAGGAGGGAACAAGACGACCAGCGCGCCCGACTACGGCCAGGGCCTCGACTCCGAACGGGCCCTCACGTTCGCCTTGGAGCGCGTCCGTGGTGACGGGGGCTGATGCGGGCGGCGCCGAAGTAGCCGAAGCACCGGGGGCGCTCAGATCCCCCGGTACTTTGGCGCCCGCCGTTCCACGAAGCTCGCCACGCCCTCGTTGGCGTCCCGCGTCGTCATGTTGATCTCCTGCGCCATGGCCTCGGCGGCGAACGCCGTGGCCCGGTCCGCGTCCAGCGACGCGTTGACGAGCTGCTTCGTGAGGGCGAGCGCGCGGGTCGGCCCCTCGGCCAGCCGCTGGGCCCAGGCCCGCGCCGTCGCCGCCAGTTCCTCGTCCGGGACCGTGCGGTTCACCAGCCCCAGGCGCTCCGCCTCCGCCGCCGGGAGCGCGTCGCCGAAGAACATCAGTTCCTTGGCCCGCTGCGGGCCGATCAGGCGGGGCAGCAGGTAGGCCCCGCCGCCGTCCGGCACGAGGCCGCGGCGCACGAAGACCTCGATGAACTTCGCCGACTCGGCGGCCAGTACCAGGTCGCAGGCGAAGGCGAGATGGGCGCCGATGCCCGCCGCCGTGCCGTTGACGGCCGCGAGGACGGGCTTCTCGCAGTCCAGGACCGCGGCGATCAGACGCTGCGCGCCGAGCCGGATCGTACGGGCCACGTCGCCCGGCACCCGGTCGCCGGCGGACGGGGCGCCGCGCAGGTCGGCGCCGGCGCAGAAGCCGCGGCCGGTGGCGGTGAGGACGACGGCCCGGACGGCGGGGTCGGCGGAGGCTCCGGCGAGCAGGGTGATGACGCGTTCGCGCTGGTCCCAGGTGACGGCGTTCATCGCCTCGGGGCGGTTGAGCGTGATCCAGGAGACGCCGTTGTCAGTGGTGTGGAGTATCAATGACTCAGGCGATCCGGACGGGTCGGCGTGGTCGGTGGTGTCTTCGGGGGAGGACGGCATGAGGCAGCTCCTGGGCGGGTGGCGGGCTCGGCGGCGAGCGCGGCGACGGGGTCGGTCAGCGGCAGACGGCGAGCGCGTCCAGGGCCACCGCGCCCTGTCCGCGGCGCAGCACCATCAGCGGGTTGATGTCGAGTTCGCTGAGGTCGTCGCCGAGTTCCAGGGCCATCCGCTGCACCCGCAGGACGACTTCGACGAGGGCGTCCACATCCACCGGCGGGCCGCCCCGCACCCCTTCCAGCAGGGCCCGCCCGCGCAGTTCGCCGAGCATCGCCCGCGCCTGGTCCTCGCCGAACGGCGGCACCCGCACCGCCGCGTCGTGCAGCACCTCGACGAGGACGCCACCCAGCCCGACCGTCACCGTCGGCCCGAACAGGGCGTCCTGGGTGACGCCGACCATCATCTCGACGCCCCGCTCGACCATCTGGCAGACCAGGATGCCGTCCAGTTCGACGTCCTCGTAGCGCGCGATGTCGGTCAACTCGCGGTAGGCGTCCCGGACCTGGCTGGCGGAGGTGAGGTTGACCTTGACCAGACCCAGCTCCGTCTTGTGCGCGAGCCGTGCGCCGGACGCCTTCATGACGACGGGGTAGCCGACGAGCCCCGCCGCCCGGACGGCCGCCGCGGCGCTGGTCACCAACTGCTCGCGGGGCACCCGGATCCCGTACGCCCGCAGCAGCTGCTTCGCCGCGTGCTCGCTCAGCTGGTGGCCCGGGCGCATCAGTGCCTGCGCCTTGCGGAAGGAGGGCGACGGCGTGCGCGGCGCCTCGTCGAAGGGGGAGCGGTAGGAGGCGGCGAAGCGGTGGTGGTCCAGGTAGGCCTTCACCGCGGTGATGCAGTTGCCGAACGTACGGAAGGTGGCGACGCGGGACGAGCCGAGCAGCGTCGTGCGGTAGGCGGCCTCGGTGCCGACCGGCGACCCCCACACCACACACACCAGCTTGTCCGTGGCCTCCGCCGCGTCCACCAGGTCCTGCGCGAGTCTGTCGCTCATGGGCGGGAAGGGGCCGGTGATCGGACAGATCAGCACCCCCACCTCCGGGTCGGCGAGGAGGGCGTCGATGATCTTCCGGCCGCGCCAGTCGCCGACCGGGTGTCCGCCGTTGTCGACCGGGTTCGCCACGTTCAGATAGCCGGGTATCCAGGTGTGCAGTTCGGCCTGCTTCTCCTCGGACAGCACCGGGAGCGAGAGGCCCGCGCCGGTGGCCAGGTCCGAGAAGTGCGCGCCGGTGCCGCCCGAGATCGAATACACCACGACCCCGTCGGCCAGCGGCTTGCGGGCGCGGGCCAGGAGGGCCGCCGTGTCCTGGAGTTCGTCGAGGCCGTCCACCCGGATCACGCCGAACTGGCGCATGGCCGCGTCGACGACCTGGTCGGCGCCGGTCAGCTTGCCGGTGTGTGACGCGGCCATCCTGGCCCCCGTCTCCGTACGCCCCACCTTGACCGCCACCACCGGCACACCGGCCCGGGCGGCCCGGTCCGCCGCCAGCAGGAAGGAGCGCCCGTCCTTGAGCCCTTCGACGTAGCAGGCGATGGCCCCGACCTCGGGGCGCTGGGAGAAGTACGCGATGAAGTCGGCGGTCTCCAGATCCGCCTCGTTGCCCGTGGGAGCCCAGTGCGAGAGCCGCACCCCCAGCTCCTGGAGCGTGTAGACGGGGCGTCCCTGGTGGCCGGACTGGGTGATGAGTGCGATCGCCGGGCCCTCCAGGTCGTCGCGGAACTCCTCGAAGGCGTTGAGGTTGGTGTTCGGACCGAGCAGCCGCAGACCCGACCGCTCCACGGCGGCGGCCAGCCGGGCCTGCGCGGCGGCGCCCGCCGCGCCGGTCTCCGCGAAGCCGGAGGCGAAGGCGACGGCGAACTTCACCTTGGCCTGCGCGAGCTCCTCGATCACGGGCAGCGGGTCGCCGACCAGCAGTACCGCCAGATCCACCTGTTCCGGCAGAGCGGCGACGGACGGGGCGCAGGGCAGTCCGAAGACGGTCGCGCGCGTGGGGTGCACGGGATACAACCGCGCCCCGACCCGCTCGGCCCAGGCGATCAGCTGACGGGTGATTCCGGTGTGGGGCCGTCCCTCGGCGTCGGACGCGCCGATGACGGCGACGGACTCCGGCCGGAAGAACCGGTCCAGATCCGGCACGGGCGCGTGCAGGGGGCGGCCGCTGACATCGAGGTCGCCCTCCGCGGCGGCGGCCGCCATGCTGTGGACGGCGGCATGCGGTTCTTCGCCGCAGGCCACCACCCGGGCGCGGAAGTCGGTGGTGAGGGTGCCGTGAGTCGATCCAAGCATCGTTCCGCCCACTCCTGCTCGAAAGTCCGTCGGCACGTGTGGTGCCCGGCCCGCGTCAAAGCTGACGCACTGTCAGGTTACTGAACTGACGGCCCGTCAGGAATGGGTGTGCAGGGAAAGGCTGAGAGGAGTGGGCGCGGAATGCCCACGGGGGCGCGCGGGCGTCGGCACGCTTGCGGGGCGGGGCGGCGTCGTTGCGCATCGACGCCCGGGGCGGCGGGCGTCATTGCGCCGGAACGCCTGGGGCGGGGCGCCTTGCCGCGCCGCGCCGCTCGCCGGGCTGCCGCTTCCGGAGTTGCCGCTTGCCGGGCTGCCGCTCCGGGCTGGCGCTCCGCGTGGGTGCTCGGTCCGCTGATTGCGGGCCGGGGTGCCGCCCGCCCGGCGACGCGGGCAGGGGTGCTGCCCGCCCGGCGACGCGGGCAGGGGTGCTGCCCGCCCGGCGACGCGGGCCCGGCGGCGCGTCCGGGGCGCTGCCCTCCCGGCGGTACGCGCCCGGCAGCCCGGGGGCGCGTCCGGGGCGCTGCTCTGTCGGCGGTACGCGCCCGGCAGCCCGGCACGGCACGGCCCGGCACGGCACGGCACGGCCCTGCCCGGCCCGGCACGGCCCGGCACGGCCCGGCACGGCACGGCCCGGCCCGGCCCGGCACGGCCCGGCACGGCGCGGGCCGCCACGGGCCCCGCGCTGCGGGTCAGGCGGTGCGTGCCAGGCGCTTGGCGATCTTCCGGGCGTCCAGGGCCATTTCGCGGAACATGCCGCTGATGGGGTTGGTGAACCCGGTGAAGTACAGGCCGGGCGCCTGCTTCGGGGTGCGGCCGCCGTACGCCACCGGCCGGCCCCGGGCGTCCAACACCCCGAGATGACCGACCAGCGGCTCCAGGGCGCGCAGATAGCCGGTCGCGGCGATCACCGCATCTGGGGTGATCCGGGTCCCGTCCGCCAGCACCACCGCGTCCTCGTCGAACGACTCGACGGCCGCCACCGGCACGACCCGGCCGCCCTTCACCGCGTCGATCAGCCCCACGTCCTGGACCGGGATGGCCCCCTCCTTGACCCGGGAGTACAGGCCCGTGTCGGGGCGGGGCAGTCCCTGCGCGGCGAGGTCGGGCACGGCGACGCGGGCCATCAGGCCTCCGGCCCGGTCGACGAGCGCGACCGGCAGCCGGCGCACGAGGATGCCCGTCGCCTGTGCGGGCCAGCCCGCCGTGGAGCGGCGCACGAGGTGCGGAACGGTACGCACCGCGAGCCGTACGCGTGAGGCCCCGCCCTCCACCAGGTCGACGGCGATCTCCGCCCCGGTGTTGCCGACGCCGACGACGAGGACGTCCTTGCCCGCGTAGGGAGCGGGGTTGCGGTACTCGCAGGCGTGCAGCAGCTCGCCGGTGAAGGTGTCGCGCCCGGGCCAGTCGGGGATCCGGGGAGTGTGGTTGAAGCCCGTGGCCACGACGACGGCCCGGCCGGTGAGTTCGCGCCCGCCGGTCGCGGTCAGCCGCCACCCGGTGCCGTCCGCCGCCCGGTCGACGCGGGACACCTCGACGCCCGTCACCACTTCGAGCCCGTGGTGCTCGACGTACTTCTCCAGGTAGCGCACCACGTCGTCCCGGGAGACCCAGCGGCCGAACCTGCGGGGCATGGGCAGCCCGGGGAGGGCGGACCAGCGCCGGGTGGTGTGCAGGTGCAGCCGGTCGTAGTGGCGCCGCCAGGACGCGCCGACGTCCCCGGACTTCTCCAGGACGACGGCCCGGACCCCCTGCTCGCGCAGGGCCGCGGCGGCGGCCAGGCCGCCGGGGCCACCGCCGATGACGTAGACGGGACGGTCCTCGGTGATGTCGGTGGGGGCCGCGACGCTGCTGCGATCGGCGGTGGGTGCGCTGTCGGACATGCTTCGGAGCGTAATCGCGCGGCCCGTTGATGGGTCTCGGTCAAGACCGGAATCGATTGCGAATTGATCACGGGTGCGCACCTCTTGCGCAGCCCGTCCCGATCGGGTGAACTGACGTACCGTCAGATACGGCGAACGGGAGGGCCCATGCGGACGATCTGGCTCGACGGAGCCGAGTGGCTCGCCGTGCTCCGAATAGGTCTCGGTCTGTGGTGGCTGGAGAGCTGGCGCCACAAGGACAAGAAGGGCTGGTTCGAACGCGGGACCGGCATCGCGTGGGCGGCGGACGTCGCCGGCAAGCACCGCTGGCCCGTGGTCAGGAGCGGCTTCGAGAAGGTCGTCGCGCCCCGCCCGAAGCCCATGGCGTACCTCGTCGTGTACGCGGAACTGGCCCTGGGTCTCGGCCTGGTGGCCGGATTCCTGACTCCGGTCGCCCTTGTCGCCGGGCTCCTGCTCAACCTGCTCTACCTGGTGCTGATGATCCACGACTGGGCCGAGCAGGGGCAGAACGCGATGATGGCGCTGATCTCCCTCGTCGCCCTGGTCACCCTGTCCTGGCAGACCTGGTCCCTCGACGACGCGATCGGACTCTTCCTGTGACGCCCCCGCCCCCGCCTCCGGCAGCCGTCCCGCCCTCGTCTCCGACCCCGGCAGCCCCGGCGTCGACCCCGCCGACCCCTCGTCATGACCTTCCGGAGCCCGACGCGTTCACCCGCCCCTACTGGGACGCCGCCGCCGAGGGCCGTCTGCTGCTGCGACGCTGCCGTGACTGCGGCCGGGCGCACCACTACCCGCGCGAGTTCTGCCCACACTGCTGGAGCGAGGCCGTCGACTGGGAGCGGGCGAGCGGCCGGGCCGCGCTCTACACCTGGTCCGTCGTCCACCGCAACGACCTGCCGCCGTTCGGCGCCCGCGTCCCGTACGTCGCCGCCGTCGTCGACCTGGCCGAGGGGCCGAGGCTGATGACGGAGGTCGTGGAGTGCGAGGAGAGCGCGCTCGCCGTCGGGATGGAGTTGCGGGTGGCGTTCCGCCAGGAGGAGGGGTGCGAGGCGGTCCCGGTCTTCCGTCCCTGAACTGGGCTCTGAACCGGCTCTGAAGGGGACGGACGAGGTGCACTTCGGCCCGCTCGGCGGCCTCATCACCCACGCCGTCGACCGCCACGTGGCCGACCGGCCGGGCGACCGCCTCGTACTGTCCCGGATCAGCTTCGACATCCTCGGCAGGCTCGCCCTCGACGTGCGAGATCCGGGTCGAGACCGTCCGGCCCGGCCGCACCGTCGAACTGGTCGAAGCCGTCGCCCTGATCGGCGACCGCCCGTCGTACGCGTCAGGGCCTGGCGCCTCGCCTCCTGCGACACCGCCGCCGTGGCCGGGGGTGAGGGCGACCGGCTCACCGCTCCCGAGGCGCTCGCGCCGTCGGCCAGGCCCAGCAGATCCGCACCCTCCGCCCTCGATGAGGCGGGGACGGAGGCCCGGCCCCGAGGGGCGGGTCTCCGTTCACCCCAGGGTCCGCACGCTGATGGACCACGGCCCGTCGGAGCGGGCGTAGATGAGGCAGGGCCCGGGCAGCGGCGCCTCGCCCCGCCACCGGCCGACGTGGTTGGCCAGTTCGTCGAGGAACCCGTCGCCGTCCGCCTCGAAGGTGTCGACGAGGAAGTAGCCGCCGTCGTCGGACCGCGGGTCGCCCTCGTGGCGGAGCGTCGCGATCGCCGGGCCTCCCTCGTAGCGCAGCACGTCCGAGGCGGGCCGCCGCGCGTCTCCTTCCAGGGGCAGCGCGCTCGACACCGCTCGTGCCTCGACCGTCCACGGTCCGTCCGCCTGGACCCGCAGCGCGCGCACGGTACGGTCGTCGCCGTTGACCAGCGCCCGGCAGGCGAAGGGCCCGTCGGTGTACACCAGTTGACTCCCGGATCGCAGGCTTGCGTCCAGGGCGTCCACGACGAAGTGTCCGGACCCTCGATGGGTGATGTCGAGAACGACCGGTCCCGCTCCGGTCGTCAGCGGAGCGACCCGGTCGTCGTCGCCGCCGACGCACTGCAGCACCGGTCCGCCCGCGGTGAGCGGCGAGGGCGCCTGTTCCGGCGCGCCCCCGGTCTTGGTGACTCCGGTCAGGGGCACCACATCGGCGCCCTGCTTCGCCCGGTTGCGCTGGAACCACTTCATCGACAGCCCCCTTCGACGTCGCGCGCGGAGTCTGTTCCCCCGGCGTCGCTCAGCGCGACAACTCCTTGCGGTGCCTGCGGCGTTCCCGGAGGTTCGGGTGGCGGACGATCACACCGCCCGCACCGCAGGAACCCGTGATCCGCAGGACCGGCGTGCCGGGCAGCCGTTCGCCCGAGGTCTTGTCCTTCAGGCCGCCGAAGCCGAGATCCAGCGCGTCCGTCTCCGCCTTCCAGCCCACCGGGACCACGAAGACCACTCCGGCCATCTGCGCGTCGACCTCCACCTCGACCTCGCGCAGCCGGCACTCGGCCTGCGTGAAGTCGATGCGCACGCCGCCCAGGCCCCCGTACGCGACGATGCGCGGCGGCACTTTCCAGCGGCCGGTCCGCTGAGCGCCGTGGATGCCGCCCTTCAGGGTCAGGGGCTCGCCCGGGTCGAGCACGACCGGCCCCAGGTCGTCGGTGAGCGGGGCGAGTTCGGCGTGGGTCTTGGCCGTGAGCGCCTGCCCCAGGCGCTCGTCCAGTTCGTCGAGATCGATGCGCCCCTCGGCCGCCGCCTCCCGCAGCTGTTCGACGACCGCCTCGCGGTCGGCGTCGGAGGCGCGCATACGGCCGGCGGATCGCGAGGGCTCTGCAGTCATGCCCCGATGATACGGACGCCGGTGCGCACGGACAGGGCCCGCTCGGCCTCCCGACTGCCGTCGGCCGCCGTCAGTCCCCGCGTCGGCTGCGCTCCAGCCACGGGCCGAACTCGCTGTCCAGGACCAGCCGTCCGAGTTTGCGGTACTCGGCCAGCACCGCCGACACGAGCTGCTGGGTGTCCAGGGGGCGGCCCGACTCCGCCGCCTGGTAGGCGGCGGTGACCGCGCAGGCGCGGATGGACCCGCCCGTCAGCTCGAAACGCTCCGCACAGGTCCGCAGGTCGAGGCCGGGGGCGCGGGGGATCTCCGTGCCCAGGCAGCGTTCCCACAGGGCCAGCCGCTGCTCCTTGTCCGGTACGGGGAAGTCGGCGACCACGTCGAGGCGGCGGGTGAACGCCTCGTCGAGGTTGGCCCGCAGGTTGGTGGTGAGCACGGCGATGCCGTCGAAGGACTCGATGCGCTGGAGGAGGTACGCCGACTCCACGTTGGCGTGCCGGTCCTGGGCGTCCTTGACCTGCGAGCGCTTGCCGAAGACGGCGTCCGCCTCGTCGAACAGCAGCACCGCGTTCACGTCGGACGCCTCGACGAAGATCCTCTCCAGGTTCTTCTCGGTCTCCCCGATGTACTTGTCCACCACGGAGGACAGGTCCACGACGTAGAGCTCCATGCCCAGGTCGGCCGCGACGACCTCCGCCGACATGGTCTTCCCGGTGCCGGACTCCCCGGCGAACAGTGCGACGATGCCCCGGCCCCGGCCACCGCCCGGCCGCATCCGCCACCGGCCGAGCACCTGCTCACGGTGGCGGGCGCGCAACGCCAGGTCGGACAGCTGGCGGCGGGTCGCCGGAGGCAGCACGAGGTCGTCCCAGCCGACGGTGGGCTCGATGCGGCGGGCGAGCCGTGCCAGCCCCGCCCCGTTCTGGGCCCGGACGGCGGTCCGCAGGTCCTGGGGCTCCACCGGGCGCCCCTCCAGGTCGGCCAGCCGGGCGGCGACCGCGGCGGCCCTGCGTATCTGGCCGGAGTCGAGCCGGTAGGCCCGGGTGGCGTCGACGAGACGCGCGTCGGCCGCCGGGGTGCCGGCCGCGAGGCCTGCCGCGGCGCCGGCCCCGGCGAGCGCCCGGCGCCACCGCCGTGCCGCGTCCGCCGGGTCCGGAGGCGGGACGGCGACCGTCACCGGGCTCTCGCCGGCCCACAACGGGTCCCAGTTCTTCTTCCCGTACATGACCAGGGGCGAGCCGCCGCCGACCGCCTCGCAGAGCGCGCCGATCAATCCGGCGCCCTTGGGCTGCCCGGAGGTGAGCGTCTCCAGCGGGCCGAGGACGAGACCGCCACCGGTCAGCCGCGCCTCGGTCGCCAGGATCCGCGCGGTCCGCACCGGATCCGGGGCGGTGGCCAGGGCCGTGACGTCCACCACCAGCGGGCGGAGCCCGGCCGCCAGGAGGGCGTCCGCCGCCAGCCGGCCCGGGTCGCCGCCTCGGTCCAGCAGATGCACCAGTCCGCTGCCGGTGCCCAGCGCCGCCGCGACGCGCAGCGTCGTCGCGCACGCGTCGGGCTCCTCTTCCGGGCCGGCCACCCGGACGAGGCCGTGCAGCCTGCCGTCCGCCTCGTCGTCGCCGAGCAGATGGGCGGTGACCCGGTCCGGTACGCGCAGTACCCGCGTGAGCAGCGGGCGGTCGGCGTCCAGCACCTCCACGAGGCCGGCCGCGACCAGCGGGGCGGACGGCGAGAAGCGGAAGCGGCCGGGGCCCGCGGCGGGCAGTCCGCAGAGTTCGAGGGCCAGGCCGATCGTCGCTCTGCGCCGGGTGAGGTCGTCGTTGAGATAGCCGTACAGCTGCTCGAACCGTGCGTCGATGTCCGGGGCCATCGCGATCAGCAGGAGATCGACGTCCGGAGCGACCAGCCCGAAGCGCTCCGCGAGGGCGGCGATCCGGCCTCCCGCCGGGGAGGTCGGCGGGGCGTCGGGCCGGTAGGCCGGGACGGGCAGGAACGCGTCGCGGGAGTCCAGGACGCGCTCGGCCGCGGCGGGGGTGAGGTACTGCCCCCGGTACGGGTCGTTCGGTTCCGGGTCGGTCTCCTGGCGCAGCGCGACCGCGACCCGTACCCGCCGCTCGATGTGGCCCAGCCGTTCCCAGAGGTCCTCCAGGGCCGTCGGCGGGGGGCCGGCCGGCTCCTGGAGGCCGGGCGGGGCCTGATGAACCGTGGTCACCGGGCCGGACCTCCGCGCCTGCGCCGGCCGGGCGGGAGCTGCCGTTCACGTTCCGCGGCGAAGCCCTGCCCGCCGGCGTCCGAAGCGCCGTCGTAGCGCAGCCGCCGTCCCGGCTCCGTCGCCTCGCCGTCCCGGGCGGCCGCCGTCCGCACCAGCAGGCCTTCGGTGACCGGGGGCCCGGCCGCCGTCACCTCGCCGGCCAGCGGCGCCCACACCCGCAGGTCGATCGCGGCCTTCAGCTCACCACCCAGCGCGGACCACACGTCCACGGTGGACGGCCGGTCACCGGTGCCGGCGGACGCCGCCTCCATCTCCACCGTCAGCCCGAGCGAGGCCAGGCTGCCCGTCAGCATCCGGCCGGGCAGCACGTCCGTGCGGATCAGACAGCGCAGCACCTCGGAGAGCAACCGGTGTTCGTCCTGCGGACGGTTGGTCCACGCGGTCACCAGATAGGTCAGTTCGAACCAGCGAGGCGGTGTCCGCCGCCCGGTGACCACGCCCTCGTCGTCGTACTCCTCGGTCGTGCCGGTACGGCGCCGGGTCGCGTCCTCACGGATGCCGTAGAGGAAGACGCTGACCGTGGGAGCGTTGCGGCGCGCGGACCAGTCGCTCGTCGGGGCGTCGAAGACCAGGTCCACGCCGCTCTCCTGGAGACCGGCGTCGACCAGCAGCAGCCGCAGCCCTTCGTCGACTTCGTGGATCACCTGCGCCCCACCTCGTCCGGCGGGACGATGGTGCCGCTGACCACCAGGAACGGTGTGGTGACCGGACTGAACCCCGGGCCCGAAGCGGTGATGACGCGCGGTCCGGTCTGGTCCTTCACCAGGATCAGCAGCTGGGCGATGAAGGTGCCGTCACCGGCCGGGCGGGCCGGCGGCGCGGTCGCCGTGATCCCGGGCTTCCAGGTGAGCTTCACCGGGGTGCCGGGCGGGAAGTCCTTGCCGCGCACCGAGGTGACGAACCCCGGTTTGCCGACCGCGGGCACCGCGACGATACGCGGCTGGAGGATGCGCAGCGGGATCCGGGAGACGTTGTCACCACGGTCGGCGTCGGTCCCGCTCGTGGTCAGCGTCCCGGTGACGCTCGTGCGCAGGGCCCGGTCCGGGGCGAGCACCACCCGCAGGACGGTGGAGGCGCCCGGCGTCAGATCGGGCAGCGCGCACACCCCGGCGGCGCAGCCCGCCGGAAGGGTGGCCACCGGCATGCCGGCGGGCAGCCCGAGCCGCAGCCGCAGTCCGGTGGCGAGCGCGTTCTTCCCGTTGCGCACGGTGTACGTCACCACGACCCGCCCGCCCACGTAGCCGGGGCTGGGCTGGGCCCGCACGACGACGCCGGGGCCGGCCTCGGGCGCGGGAGGCAGCGGGGCGGGCGGCTGCGCCGGGGGTGCGGGCGAGGGGTGCGGCGGGGCGGGGTGGGGCGCCGAGGGAGTCGGCGTGGGCGGCTGGGGGATGGGGCGGACCCGGACGTCCGTCCCGGTGGCGTTGTCCGTGGGGTTCGGGTCGACGACGGTGCCGGTGACCGACCAGCCCATCTGCCAGGGTCCGGTCGTCACGCCCGTCAGCCGTGCGGTGACCTTCACCGAGGCGCCCGGCCGGAGCACGCCCAGGTCACAGCTCGGCGAGCCTGCGGCGCAGGAACCGGCGGTGGTGGTGAGTTCCTCCAGGTGGACGCCCGGCGGGGTGTCGGCGACGAAGGTGGTGCCGGGAGAGGGAGCGGGGCCGCGGTTGGTGACGGTGACCGTCACCGACACCGATGAGCCGGTCTCCACGGAGGGGCCGACGGGCGGTGCGGTCACCGCCAGGTCGACCGACTGCTGGAAGGCGGGCTCCTTCTGACGGCCCGGCAGCTTCGCGGTCAGCGCGGTCAGCGTGCCCGTGGCGAGGTTCAGTGCGGAGAGCTGCTCGGGGGAGTTCGGCGCGATGTCCCGTCGAGAACTCAGCACCAGCTGCCCGGCGTCCGGTGACCACGCCACGTCGCGCGGCTGGTAGGGCCCGGTCGCCGTGACGTCCGGGATCTGCTCGCCGCACGCGGCGGGGTCGTCGCGCCGGTCGGACGGCAGCACGACCCGGCAGTTCTTCCCCTTCGGCGAGGTGACGACGATGCTCGCCCGGTGGTTGATCTGGTCGGCGCGGTCCTTGCGGTTGAAGGCGATCGCCGTGCCGTCGGGGGAGAAGGCCGGGCTGTCGTCGATCACCTTGCACTCGCCGGGGCAGCCGGTGACGCTGAGGTCCTGCTGCTGCTCGAGGGCGGCCACCGGGGCCGTCCAGACGTGCTTGATGCCGCCGAGGCCCCGGATCACCTGGGCACGGGTGAAGGCGAGCGTGGTGCTGTCCGACGACCAGGCGGGCTGGGCGTCAGCGCCCACCACCTCCCCCTGGGGCGGGACCACCTTGCCGATGATCTCGCCCGTGGTGACGTCGGCGACGAGCACCTGGCTCGGACCCGCCGCCTCACCGACCCCTCCGGGAGAGGTCCGGGTGAAGGCCACCTTGGTGCCGTCCGGGGAGAAGGAGGGGTCGGTGTCCCAGTCCCGGGGGCCCCGGCCGTCCAACTTCATCGGCTCCGCGTGCGTCCCGTTGGTGTCGGCCAGCCAGATCCGCTGGATCCGTTGTCCGTCCAGGGTCTCGAAGCGGGTCACGGCGATGTTCCGGCCGTCGGGCGTGTACGTCTGCCGCTCGGTCCAGGGGTCGTAGCCCTCCGACGGGTGGAACAGCGGGTCGTCGGCGGGGTCCTCACTGGTGTTGGTCCGCGCCTTCGGGTCCTCGCGCAGCACGTCGAGCCTGAGGTCCCGGGGGTCGGAGCCGTCCTTCCGCATGTCCTGGAGCGTGACGAGGGCCGCGTCCTTGGTGGTCCTGCGGGTGACGACGACCGTCACGGAGTTCCCCGGAACGAGGACGGCCGGCGACTCCACCTGACGGTCCTCGGAGAGCACCATCACCGGTACGGGATCGGTCAGGGTGTCGGCCCGGTACACATGGTCGTAGACGGAGCATCCGCAGTCCGTGTTGGGGCTGAGGAAGACCAGACCGTCCCCGCCCGGGAGCCATGCGGACGAGCGGGTGCCCCAGCCGGCGAAGTCGCCGGTCAGCAGGGGGCGGCTGGTGCCCGGACCTCGGGTGACCCGCAGCCGGTCCCCGGTGTCCGTGTCCGACTTCGGCGCCTGGTGCAGGGTGTAGGCGATGAGATCCCGGTGGGCGGAGTCGCCCACCGGGTTCCACTCCGGCTCGGTGGCGTCCCCCTCCGCGCTGTTGCTGACGCAGGTCACCTCCCCATTGGACAGGGTTTGTACGTAGACCTGTGTGCCGGACTCGGGGCCGCCGTCGCTCGCGTACGCGATCCGGGTGCCGTCCGGGGACAGCGTCGGGGAGGTCTCGTCGGCGGTTGTGTTCGTCAGCCGCCGCAGACCGGAGCCGTCGACGCCGATCGACCAGAGGTCACGCTGGGTCGACGACCCGGCTCCCGGTTCGGCCGAGTCGAAGACCACAGTCTGTCCGTCGGCGGAGAGTTCGGGGTGGGCCGCGTCACGGCCGGTGGTGAGCCTGAGTACGGAGCCGTCGGCGCCGCGCACGTACACCTGGGGCCGTGCCTTGTCGCGGAGGCTGGTGAAGACCAGCGCCGCGCCGCGCCCGAAGGCGTCCTGGTCGTAGTGCGCCGGACCGGTGCCGAACAGGTCCTGGCTGGCGGTCGCCCCGGAGGGCACCTGCCCGAGGCTGCGGTGCCCGGTACCGGCGAAGGCGATCCGCCCGGTGTCCGTCGGCGCCGCGTCCACGGCGGCGACCGCTTGCCGCGCGTCCTGCGGGGCGGATACGGAACCCGCCACCAGCAGTGGTGCCAGCAGCACCACCGCGCCGCTCAGCCGGCGCAATCGGGCACGTCTCGCCGGGCCAGCAGGACCGCCCACGGTCCACCTCACAGTCTGGTCGATGGTTCTCCACGTCAAGCATCGTGCGCGCGGGGGAACAAGGACAGGGCCCGGAGTACCCGGAGCGGGGGAAGATCCGGTGCCCTTTGCGGCTGTCCACCGCCGGACGGCGTCCCGTGGCCGCGTCACGCGGCACCCGCGGCAGCCGTCCACCCCGCGTGGTGACGGTGCCCGCCCCTCCCCAAGGGCGCCGGATGCCTCCCGGGATTACCCGGATGCCTCCAAGGATTACCTGGAGGCATCCGGGGCAGTCCTTCTGAGGGCCGGTCACTTCGGTGCGGCCGCCCCCAGGGGCTCGCGGCACCGCGAGGGCAACACCCGTTGCCCCCGCGGGCCGTCGCCATGGGCTCCCGGGGGAGACCGCCACCGCCGCGCGCAGGAGGACGCACCTCAGATGAGCCCGTGCCGCATCGCGTAGCCCACCGCGTGGGCCCGGTTGCGCAGGTCCAGCCGCGTCGCGACCTCGTGGAGCACGTTCTTGACGGTCCGTTCGGAATACGACGTCTTCTGCGCTATCTCCGCGGTGCCGTACCCCTCCGACACCAGCCTGATCATCTCCGCCTCCCGCGCCGTGAGCGTGGAGAGCGAGAGCCCCCGGGGGTCCAGCACCGTGCGGTGAAGGCTGCTGACATGGTCGATGAGCTTCCCGAGGAGGTCGCCCGGCAGCACCCCTTCGCCCTTCGCGATCGCCGTGACGAGATGGACGAGGCGGTCCTGGTCGGCCTCCCCGCGCCTCAGCACGGCGGCGACACCGTACTCGATCAGGGTCTGGAGCGCCCCCGCTTCGAAGAAGCCGACGACGAGGCCGGTGCGGGTGGCGGTGTTGCGCTGAAGCCGGTGCAGGAGCTGGACGGTCGGCTCGTTCACCACGTCCACCACCACCAGGGAGACCTGTGCGCGGTCGGCCTCCTCGTCCGGTATCAGCTCGATCTCGGGCCGCAGGCGCAACTGCTGCACCACGCCGGTCTGCAGGATCAGGTCCTCCGCGTACACCGCTACGGACACCCGGCCCCCCGGGGCCCCCGCCCCGGCGTGCTCGGGCACGTGGGGGCCGCGGCTGCGGACGCCCGCCGTACCCGTCGTCGTCATGTCTGTCGTGGTCATGGTCATCTACTCGTCCTTCTCAGCCGCTTTCGCCGGTACCCCATACGTGAGACCTGGTGCTCGCTCGTCGTGTGACGGAACAGGGAGACCTGGCCCGGGGACGGGGTACGGGGACACGACGCGGGTGTGCCGCCAGGGCACCACCCCTGCCCGCACGTTGCCCTCCCGCCTCTGCTGCGGGGCCCGGGCCGCGGCCTAACGTCGCATCGTGACCACATCTGCCGAACTCGACATGCCCACGGTGACGGTGTCGCCCGGCGCCGAAGCGACCACCTCGTTGACCGTGCGCAACGACGGCGACATCGTCGAGGCGTACACCCTCGAAGTGGTCGGCGACTGCGCGGCATGGACCACGGTGGAGCCGGCGCGCGTCTCCCTCTACCCCGGCACCTCGGAGACCGTGACGGTGCGGCTCGCACCTCCGCGCTCCCACGAGGTCAGGGCCGGCGAAATGCCCCTGGGCGTACGGGTCCTGCCGGCGGAGCACCCCGAGGCGGTGGCCGTCCCCGAGATGACGGTGGTGGTCGAACCCTTCCGGGAACTCCGGGCCGCGCTGGAGCCGGGCCGGCGCAGGGGCTGGCTGGGAGCCAGGTTCCGCACCTCGGTGCAGAACCTGGGGAACACCCCCGTCGACGTCGTCCTCACCGGGAAGCAGGCGGGAGAGGAACTCCGTCTCGCCTTCACGCCGGAACGCCGGAAGCTGGAACCGGGCGAGTCCGCCGAGGCGGGCCTGCGCGTGCGGGCCCGGAAGCTGATCTGGTTCGGAGCTCCGGCCGCCTGGCCGTTCGAGGTCCTGGTCGCCGAGGACGAGCAGCCTGGTGCCGGGGGCGAGCAGCCCGCCCGGCCGGAACCGCTGCCCGGCCGTCCGGAACCGCTGCCCGGGGAGTTCGCGCAACTTCCGCTGCTGCCCAAGTGGTTGCTGATCGTCCTGGCGGCGCTGATCGCGCTGCTGGTGGCGTGGTTCGCGCTGGTGCGCCCCGCCGTCCGCAGCACCGCTGAGGAGGCGGGCGCCAAGGCCGCGCAGAAGGAGACCCGGGAGCCGCAGCAGGGCGGCGCCGCGACCGGCGGCGGTCCGTCCGGCGGGCAGGGACAGGAGCAGGGGCAGGGCGAGGGCACCGGAACGGGCGCGAACGGGTCCGGCGGCGCCGGTACGGGCGGCGGCTCGGGCTCGACGGGCGGCGGCACGGCGAACGCCCAGCAGACCTCCGAGACCATCGACGTGCAGACGGGCGCCGGAGCCAAGAAGGACGGGACGTATCAGGTCCCGGAAGGCAAGATCTTCGGTGTCACGGACATCGTGGTGGCGAATTTCCAGGGAGACGAAGGGGTGCTGACCATCTCCTTCGGGGAACGGAAGATCACCACCATTGCCCTGGAGACGTTCAGGAACCAGGACTATCACTGGGTCACCCCCATTCAGGTTCAGGAGAAGGCGGCGGTCACCGTTTCCGTGACCTGTTCCAAGCCCGGGACTCCGGCTACCGGAACGCAGGCCTCCGGGTGTCACCAAGTGCTTAATGTCAGCGGCGTGCTGAGCGATGTCACGCCGTGAGAACGATAGCGCCGAATTCTTGCCCGCCGGTTCCGGGGGCGTGAACAAACAGGGCTCCTACCAGCGGAAACGTCCACCTGGTCGTTGATCGGGGTGTGGCCCTTCACACACCCGGCGCGCCGCGTGGAAATTCCGGAGCGGGGGGTGGCCGGCGAATCCGTCCCCCGTCTGTCTCGGGTGATTCCAGCCATTCTCAGGTGTATTGATCCGCTCGAAGCGTGGATGCCCCCGCTCGTCCGAGCGGGGGCCGCTCTCGCGGCTCCGGCGCGACCGGGGAAATCAAGCCGAATCGCTCCCCGGGGGCCGGTAGTTTCTGGCTGAAATTAGCCCCTCGCGCCGGGCGTGCGGCGGCATGGATTCCCCGGGCGCCTTTCCGGCCGTCGGGTGTATTCGTGTGCCGCCATGTCGACATTTCGACTGTCCCGGGGGATCCGGGGCCACGCCGGCGCGGGAGCGTGCCGCCGGGCACGGGCTGCCTCGGTGGGCCCCCGGGCGTCCGGAGGGCCCGGAAAGGCAGTCACCCTGCCCCGGGGCCAGGACTTTGAGGCCTTCTGCCCGCAGACACCTCCGGGCAAGACTGAACACGCGAACGACTGACCACCCGAAGGAGCGAGCATGCCGTCGTACCTCACCCCAGGTGTATACGTGGAGGAGGTGCAGTCCGGAGCGCGGCCCATCGAGGGAGTCGGCACCGCGGTCGCAGCCTTCGTCGGGTTCGCGGAGACCGGTCCCTTCCACCGGCCGACGCTGGTGACGAGCTGGGACCAGTACGTATCGGCCTTCGGCACCTTCACCCCCGACACCTACCTGACGCTCGCCGTCCACGGGTACTTCAGCAACGGCGGCGGCGCGGCGTACATCGTGCGGATCGGCGGCCCTGCCGAGGACGCGCCGCAGAGCGCCGCGCCCGCGACGGCCCCGTCCGTCGCCATCGGCGGCTTCCTGGTCTCCGCCCGGCCGGGCGCCGGTGAAGGCCTCTCCATCGAAGTCGCCGACGCCGAGGGCGAGAACGTCCCCGAGGACCGGTTCCGGCTGCTGGTGCGGCAGGGCGGCAAGGTGGCGGAGACGTACGACACCTCCGTACGCAAGAACGTCAAGGGCTACCTGGTCACCCAGGCCCGCCAGTCCAAGCTCATCGAGGTCGTCGAGCAGCCCGGTGCGGCGCAGACCCGCCCCGAGAAGCAGAGCCTGTCCCTCGCGCCGGCCGCCCCGGACGCGGGCGGGGCCGTGCGGTCCGGCCCGAGCGAGTACGTGGGCGACGCGTCGGCCCGTACGGGCATCGCGGCCCTCGAGGCGATCGACGAGATCACCATGGTCGCCGTACCGGACCTGATGAGCGCTCACCGGCGCGGTGACATCGACGACGAGGGCGTCAGGGCGGTGCAGTTGGCCGTCATCGCGCACTGCGAGCAGATGGGCGACCGGGTCGCCGTCCTGGACACCCCGCCGGGGATGAACGCCCAGCGCGTCCGCACCTGGCGCAACGAGGACGCCGGATACGACTCGCGCTACGCGACCGTGTACTACCCGTGGCTCAAGGTCCTCGACCCGGCGACCGGCCAGCAGACCCTGATGCCCCCGAGCGGCCACGTCGCCGGGGTCTGGGCGCGCAGCGACGGCGAGCGCGGGGTGCACAAGGCGCCCGCGAACGAGGTCATCCGCGGGGCGCTGGACCTGGAACTGCGCCTGAGCCGGGGCGAGCAGGACCTGCTCAACCCGATCGGCGTCAACTGCGTCCGCGCCTTCCCCGGCCGGGGCATCCGGATCTGGGGCGCACGGACGCTCTCGTCCGACCCGGCCTGGCGCTACCTCAACGTACGCCGCCTCTTCAACTACCTGGAGGAGTCCATCCTCCTGGGCACCCAGTGGGTGGTCTTCGAGCCGAACGACGACCGCCTCTGGTCGAGCATCCGGCGCAACGTCACCGCCTTCCTCACCGAGGAGTGGCGCCGGGGCGCGCTCTTCGGCCGGACGGCGGAAGAGGCGTTCTACGTCAAGTGCGACCGCGACAACAACCCGCAGGAATCCATCGACCTCGGGCAGGTCGTGTGCGAGATCGGCGTCGCCCCCGTGAAGCCCGCGGAGTTCGTCATCTTCCGCCTTTCGCAGTTCTCCGACAGCACCAGTCTCGTCGACGAGTGACCCGTCCTCGCCGAGGACTGACCCAGCAGGCAACGAACGGAACAGGTGACACAGAGTCATGGCAGAGGGCGACGCTCTTTCCACCCACGTCTTCGGCGTACAGCTCGGCGGCTATCTCGTGGAGTCCATCCAGGAGATCAGCGGCCTGACCGTCGAGGAAGAAGTCGTCGAGGTCCGTCAGGTGACCGCCGAGGGCAAGCAGATCATCCGCAAGCAGCCCGGCGCGCGTCAGGCCGGCGAGGTGACGATCACCCGCGGGCTCGACAAGAGCAGCGAGTTCACCAAGTGGATCAAGGAGACGCTCAACAACGGAGCCGTCGACACCGCACGGCAGAACCTCACCATCGAGATCAAGGACTCGAAGGGTGAGACCGTCCGCCGCATCCAGCTGATGCAGGGCTGGGCCAGCAAGTGGGAGGGCCCCTCGCTGAAGGCCGGCGAGTCCAGCGCGGCGACGGAGACGGTCACCATCACCTTCGAGGAGATCGTCGTCGAATGAGGCGCAGGACCGTTTCCGGCGGCGGCCTCGAAGAGGTCCTCGACAACCTCGCCGCCGCCGCGCCGGCCCCCCGGGAGGAGGCCCCGACGCCTCCTCCCGCCCGGGAGCCGGACCGTCAGGGCCTGCGTACGGAGTTCGACTTCGAGCTCCCGCGCGGGTACGTCGACGACGAGGGACAGGTGCACCGGAGCGGGTCGATGCGGCTCGCCACGGCCCGGGACGAGCTGCGCCCGCAGATCGACCTGCGGGTCAAGGAGAACCCCGCGTACCTGAGCGTGGTGCTGCTCAGCCAGGTGATCACCCGGCTCGGCACCGTCACCGACGTGCACGCCGGGGTGGTGGAGCGGATGTACGCCACGGACGTGGCGTTCCTCCAGGACTTCTACCGCCGCATCAACAGCGAGGGCCACACCCACGCCGCGGTGACGTGCCCGCTGTGCCACGGGTCGTTCGAGGTGGACCTCTCGGGTGAACGCCTGGGGGAATAGTGACGTACGCGCCTTCCCGGCTGCGGGAGGAGCTCGCGTACATCGCCTACCACTTCCACTGGCAGCGTGAGGACATCCTCGACCTCACCCACGGTGAGCGGCAGGAGTGGGTGAGGGAGATAGCGCGGATCAACACCCGCGTCAACGAGAGCGGGTGAGGGCGTGGAGTTCAGGGACTGGTTCCGCAGCGGCAGCCGGCGGCAGGCCGGCACCCCCGTCCCGGGGGCGGCCGAGGGCGGCGCCCCGGCTCCGGCCCCGGGCGCGGTGACGGACGGCGCCGGAAACGGTCCGGGCCCCGCGTCCGGGCGGGACGACGCCCGTCCCGCGCGGGCGGACGCGGGCGCGGACTGGGACGGTGGCTGGCGCAAGGCCGGGCCGCCCGCCGTGACCGTCGCCCGGTCCTCGATCGGGGTGAGCGACGGACTGCGCTTCAGGTCCCAGCTCGCCTCGTGGCAGAACGTCGCGTACGGCGGCGAGCTCGGCCACGCCGTGCTGCCCTCCGCACCGGTGGGCCTCATCCACGGGGTGACGCGGCCGGGCACCGCCCGCCCCACCGCCGCCGGAGCGCCGCCCCTGCTCCTGCGCGCGGCCGGCGGCGAACAGGAGGGGCCCGTACCGCCCTCGCCGTCCGGCGCACCCGGCGGGCAGCGCACCCCCGCCCCGGTCCAGCGGGCGGCCACCGCGCGGCCCCGGCCCACCACCAGCAGGCGTGAGCCGACGGACCGGCGGCCCGGCTCCGCCGGCGCGACCGCCCGGACCGGTCCTGACCGCGCGCCCACGGCCGAGCCGCAGCCGTCCGCCCCGTCCGAGGCCCGGCCGCAGCCGTCCACCGCACGGGACGCCCGCGCGTCCGCCGGGACCGGGACCGGCGCCGCCGCGTCGTCGCCTGCGCGGCCCGCCGCCGTCCGCCCCCGGCGCACCGCGCCCTCCCTGATCGTCGCCCGCCGCCCGGTGACGGCCCTGCGGAGCCTCGCCGCGATCGCGCCGGCCGGGACTCCCGCCGCGGCCCCTTCCCCCGCCGTCGCCCCGGCCGGGCCCGCCCTGACGGACACCGGCCGTGCGACGGCCCCCGGGGAGCGCCCGCCGTCCGCCCCGCCCGAGCGCTCGACGGGCACACCGGCCTCGCCGCCCGTACGTCCGGCCCTGGGCAAGCCGTTGCGCGAACTGCCGCCCGGCGCGGCCCCCTTCAAGATGCCCGGGGGCGGATCATCCGGCCCGGCGGGGCCGTCGGACCCGGCCCTGCCCGTGGTCCAGCGGCAGGCGCCGGACACGGCCGCGCCCACGGCCGCTTCCTCCGCTCCGGGTGCGGCCTCTTCGCCGGACCGGGTCCGGCAGGGGCAGGGGCAGGGGAAGCCGGGCCAGGGTTCGACGGGCGAGCGGCCGGGCCGGCAGCCGGCGGAGCGTCAGCGTCCGGGGTCCGGACCGGCCCCGTCGGGGACTTCGGCGTCCGGGTCCGCAGCCACCCGGGCCGGCGCATCCGGTCCCGCGTCGTCCGGTCCTGCGTCGTCCGGCCCCGCGCCGTCCGTCCAAGCCGCCCCCTCGTCCTCCGCGCACCGCGCCGGCGCGTCCGCACCGGACGGCGGCCCCGCCTCCGTGCAGCGGTCAGCGGTCCCCGGCCCCGGCGGACCCGGCTCGCAGGCCCGCATCCGGGGCGGTCTCGGCGCGCCCCTCTCCGCGCTCCCGCCGACCGCCGGCACCGCGAACGACGCCCCGTTGCTGGGTGATGCCCGTCGCGCGCGGCCCGGCGCCACGGGCCCGCTGACGGGCGGTCCGCAGGACGGGAAGCCGGCGACGTCAGCGCCCACCCCGGCCACCGCGCTTCCCGGCATGCCCCTGCGCGCGCCGGCCGGCCCCGGCGACGGCCCCGCGTCCGCCTCCGCGCAGCCGGCCGCCGTCCAACGGGCCGCGTCCGCCCCCGGCACGCCGGCACGGACGGCCGCTCTGTCCTCGTCCACGGCCCCGGTCGCCCCGGTACGCGTCCGGCGGATCACCACGCGAGGAACCGGAGCAACCGCAGCAACCGCAGCAACCGGAGCAACCGGAGCCACGGCAGCCGGGCCCGCGCTGTCGGTCCAGCGGTCGCGCGCCCTTCTCGCGGGACGGACGCTGACCGTGCGGACCGGTGCGGCCCAGGGCTTCTCGGCACCGGCGTCGGCGGCCGCCACACGGCCCGTCGTCCCGGCGACCTGGCGACGGGACGCCCCCGCCACGCCGCACACCCACGCGACCCCGGCCGCCCAAGTCCCTCAGGCGCACCGCGCCGCCGTCCAGCGGTCCGTGTCCGGATCCGCCCAGGCCGCCGCGCTGTCCCCGGGCGCCTCGGCGCCCCTACCCACCGGACCCCGTACGGCCCCGCGAGGAGACGCACCCGGCGACGGCGCGGGAGCCGGCGGCGCCGGTGCCGAGGGGAGCGCGCGCCCCGGTCGCGCCGGCGTGGACGGCGCGACAACCGGTGGCCCCGGCCGCCCTGCCGACGCCCGGACCGGCCGGCCCTCCGCCCGCGCCCTCGTACGGCTGGTCCAGCGCTCGGCGCGAAACGCCGCACCTTCCGCGCGGCCCTCTTCTGTGCCGTCCACCTCCGTGCGGCCCACCCCCGGGCAGTCGTTGCCCAAGCCGTCCGCCCCCGTGCAGCGTTCCTCCGTGCGGCCATCGGCAGTCGACCGGCCGCGCGGCGGGGAAACGTCCGGGCATCACACCGCCCGTCCCTCCGCACCGCCCGCGCCCCCACGGCAGTCAGCCGCACCGGGGTCGCCCGCACCGCGCTCCGCCCCGCCCGTCCCGGTGGTGCGCCCGCACCCGCCCGGGTCCGACCGGCCCGGGGGCGCCGCCGTGCCGGTCCAGCGCCTCTCCATGCCGGTGGCACCCGAGACCGGTGTCCCCACCACCGGACCGGCACCGGCCGGCGACGCCCCGTACGGCGGACCGCCGGTCCTCGCCGTGCGCGCGGCACGCCCCGGGCCGGCCCGGCCGGGCGGGGCCCAGGGCAGCGGCGGCGGCCCGGGCGGTCCCGCCCCCCGAAGCCCCGCCCCTGCCCCCGCCGCGGGCTCCCGGGCTCAGGCGGTCCAGCGGGCGGTGGCGGAAGCGGGGCTCTCCGGAGTCCCCGTGCGGGTGGTCCAGGCGAAGGCGGCCCAGGCTCCCGCGGCCACCGCACCGGAAGCCGCCGCCACGCCGCGGACGAACGACGCCGCCGGCGTGGACGTCGAGGAACTGGCCCGCCGCCTGCTCGACCCGGTCAGCAGGCTGATCAGGGCGGACCTGCGCAGAGGACGGGAACGCTCCGGACGGCCGTACGACGGCCGCCGCTGACGCCGGCGCCCCGCCCGCCACCAGCCGAGAAGCCGCCCCGCCACCCCACGGACAGCAGAGAAGAAGAGAAGCACATGACGGACAACATCTTCGCGACGAGCGTGTTCTTCAAACTCGCCATCGGGGGAAGCGACCTGGGTGCCTTCCACACCTGCTCGGGCCTGGGCGCCGAGGTGGAGCTGGAGCAGTACGCCGAGGGCGGCAACAACGGCTTCACCTGGCAGCTGCCGGGGCGGATCACCTGGACCAACATCACGCTGACGCGCCCCGTCACCGCCGACACGCTGAAGATCGCGCGATGGCTGAACGAGACGACCCAGCGGGTGGAGCGCAAGGACGGCGAGATCGTCGCACTCCGGCCGGACCTCAGCCGGATCATCAGCTGGCAGATCCAGGGCATCGTGCCGGTCCGCTGGCAAGGGCCCTCCTTCGACCCGTCCAGCTCGGAGGCGGCGATCGAGACGCTGGAGATCGCGCACGAAGGTCTGGTGCCCTCCTGATGCGCCGCCCGCGCACCCGCGCCCGAGCCGATGACAGAGACGAGCAGGAAGGAGGGACACCATGCCGGCAGCAGCCCGCACGAGCCGTGCCCGTGCCCAGTTGACCATCATGGAACCGCCGGCGGACGTCGGCGCCAAGCCGGCCGGCACCCTCGCCCGGCTGACGTTGCAGTTCAATCCGGCGACGCTCTCCCTGAGCAAGAGCACCGAGTGGCGGCGCACCCCCTCGCGGACCGCCGGCGAGTCCGCGCTGCCCGAATTCGTCGGCAGCGGGCCCCGGTCGCTGTCCCTGGACGTCTTCCTGGACGCCACCGCCACCCACGACAACTCGGTGGAGAAGGCCGTGGAGCAGCTGATGACGGCCTGCGTGCCCACCCCGAGCAGCCTGGGCCGCAAGAAGCCGTCGAGCCCCTGGGTGCGCTTCGACTGGGGGACGTCGAAGACGACGTCGTTCGACGGGGTCCTGTCCAGCCTCTCCGTCTCGTACACGCTGTTCGACGTGGACGGGAAGCCGCTGCGCGCCACCTGCTCCCTCTCGATCGAGGAGGCGAGCGTCGACCCGGCCGGGCAGAACCCCACGTCCGGATCGCGGGAGGCGCGCCGCACCCACCGGGTCGTCGCCGGTGACAGCCTGCCGCTGCTCGCCTGGCGCGAGTACGGCGACGCCACCGCCTGGCGCACGATCGCGGAGGCCAACGACATCGACGACCCCATGCAGTTGGCCCCGGGCAGGGAGCTCCTCGTGCCCGGACTGGAAGAGCACACCCCGGAGGGCGCCCGGTGAGCGCACCCGCCCGGTCCTTCGCCGCCGACCCGATCGTCGAGGCCCCCGCCGAGCTTCCCCGGGCCTGGGCGTCCCAGCTGGTGAGCTGCGCGGTCGACGAGAACGTCGGCCTGCCCGACACCGCCGTACTGACCTACCGGGACCCGTACCACACGCTGCTCACCGCGACCGGGATCACCATCGGCACCCCGCTGAAGATCTCCGTGGTCACCGTCCAGGAACAGGCGAAGGAGCGGCTGTTCACCGGAGAGGTCACCGCCCTCGAACTCGACAGCGACACCACCGGTTCCTTCACCGTCGTGCGCGCCTTCTCCAAGGCGCACCGGCTCCAGCGCGGGCGCAAGGTGGTGGCCTTCCGCAACATGAAGGCCGCCGACATCGTCCGCAAGGTCGCCGCCGGGGCCGGGCTCACCTGCGGGAAGGTCGAGGCCGCCCCCGTCATGTACAAGCAGCTCACCCAGCCCAACATCTCGGACTGGGACTTCCTCCAGTACCTCGCGGGCGAGTGCGGCGCGCACGTACGGGTGGACGAGAAGGGGCTGCTGCAGTTCGTGAAGCCGAAGCCCGCGGCCACCGCGCCCTCCCCGTCGACCTCCGCCACCCGGCACCCGATGGTGCTGGAGTACGGGCGCAACCTGCTGGCCCTGCGGGCCGTGCTGACCGGCGCGGACGGGGCGGACAGCGTCGAGGTGCGCGGCTGGGACGTGGAGACCAAGACCCGGCTGGTGGCGCGCGAACAGTCCGTCCGCAGCACCACCGTGGTCCCCGGGATGAGTCCGTCCACCGCGGCCGGGGCGTTCGGCCCGAAAGCCCGGATGACGGTCGCCGACACCCCGTACCGCACCCAGGCCGAGGCCGGCGCGGTCGCCGGAGCGGTGGCCGCGCAGGTCAGCTCCGGCTTCGGGGAGATCGAGGCGGTCGCCGAGGGCAATCCCCGGCTGCGGGCCGGCGAACCGGTCGCCCTCGGCAACGTCGGACCGGCGTTCGCCGGCCGCTACACGGCGACGGCGGCCCACCACGTCCTCGACCCGGTCGGCGGTTACCGCACGACCGTGCTGGTCAGCACCTCCCCCGACCGTTCGCTCTCCGGGCTCACCGGAGGCGGCACGCCCCCGCACGGCCCGCGCGTCCCGGGCCTCGCGATCGGCGTGGTCACCGACATCCGCGAGGGCAGGGGCAAGGGCGAACGCGGCTCGGTCCGGCTGAAGTTCCCCTGGCTCGACGACACGTACGTGTCCGACTGGGTCCGTACGGTGCAGTGGGGCGGCCAGGGCGGTGGCGGGGTCTTCAGCCCCGAGGTCAACGACGAGGTGCTGGTCGGCTTCGAACAGGGCCTGCTGGACAGCCCGTACGTGCTGGGCGGCCTCTACAACGGCGTCGACAAGCCCTCGCCCCACGACGTCCCGCTCGTCGACCCGACCAGCGGCAAGGTCAACCGCCGCTCCCTCGTGTCCCGTTCGGGCAACCGGATCGAACTGCTCGACGCCCCGCGCGGCCCGTCCGGGGTGCGGCTGGCCACCGGTGACAAGCAACTGGAGGTCACCCTGGACGAGCGGAAGGGCGAGATCGCGCTGAAGGTGTTCGCCCGCGGCACCTCCCGGGTGCTGAGCTCCCTCTCCCTCGGCCGGAGGGGCATCACGCTCGACGCCGGTACGGGGAACGTGGAGGTGAAGGGGGCCTCGGTGACCATCAACGGCAAGACCGGGGTCACCGTCGACGGCGGACTGCTCGCCGTCCTCAAGGCCAGGCTCATCCGGATCAACTGACACCCGCGCCGCCCCGTGCGCACCCGAACCGAGCCGTGCACACCCGGCCCCGTCCGCACCCGACTCACCGGCCCAGCAAGGAGAACAGCAGCCATGCCCCCCGCAGCCCGCACAGGCGATCCCACCGTCCACGGAGGCGTCATCGGCACCCCGCCACCGGGTGCGGTGGCCGTCGCCACCGTGCTGATCGGCGGCAAGCCGGCCGCCGTCACCGGCAGCCTGCACGTGTGCGTCATCCCTCCGCACGCCCTGCTCGGACCGGGCAACGTCGTCATGCCGAACCCGGCCGCCGCGGCCGGCGGCATGGTCTTGATCGGCGGACTGCCGGCCGCCCGCATGGGGGACACCACCAGCTGCGGTGCCAAGATCATCATGGGCGCGCCGAACGTCCTGATCGGAGGCCCGGTATGAGCGGGAACGGATTCATCGGACGCGGCTGGGGCTTCCCGCTGCGGGTCGGCGCCACGGGTGGCATCGGCATGGTCGAACGGGACCAGGAGATCGAGGAGGCCATCGGCCTGGTGCTCGGCACCGCGCCGGGGGAGCGGCCGATGCGCCCCGAGTTCGGCTGCGGCATCCACGACTACGTCTTCGCGCCCGGCGACGGCGCCACCGCCGGCCGCATCGCGCACGAGGTGCGTACGTCGCTGGAGCGCTGGGAACCACGCATCGACGTGAGGGACGTGGTGGTCGCCTTCGACACCGTCGAGGAGGGGACCCTCTACATCGACGTGCACTACACGGTGCGGTCCACCAACGACCTGCGCAACCTCGTCTTCCCCTTCTACACGATCCCGGAAGCGGGGGCGGCCTGATGTCCCTTCCCTCCCCCAACCTGGACGACCGGCGCTTCCAGCAACTCGTCGACGAGGCCAAGCGGTACGTCCAGCAGCGCTCCCCCGAATGGACCGACCACAACGTGTCGGACCCCGGGGTCACGCTCATCGAGACGTTCGCGTACATGGTCGACCAGCTGCTGTACCGGCTGAACCGGGTGCCCGACCGGAACTACCACGCCTTCCTCGACCTGCTGGGCGTCCAGCTGTTCCCGCCGACGGTCGCCCGCGCCGACGTCGACTTCTGGCTGTCCGCACCCCAGTCGGACACCGTGCGCCTCCCGGCCGGCACGGAGGTCGCCACCGCCCGCGGTGAGACGGAGGAGGCGGTGGTCTTCTCCACCGCCGAGGACCTGGCCATCGTGCCCAGTTCACTGATCAGGCTGGTCACCGTCCCCGCGTCCGGGGACCAGACCGACCGCACCGCGCCGCTCGGCGCGGGCAAGGACATCCCCTGCTTCCAGGCCCGGCCGGAACCGGGCGACGCCCTGCTGTTCGGCCTGCCCACCGCCGTACCCCGGTGCATCGTCGCCGTACGCCTCGACAGCCGGGTCGAGGGCGTCGGAGTGGACCCCCGGCAGCCGCCGCTGGTGTGGGAGGCGTGGGACGGCGCCCGCTGGGCGCCCTGCGTGACGGGGACCGACAGCACCGGAGGGCTCAACAAGCCCGGTGAGGTCACCGTGTTCGTCCCCGCCGGCCACACGGCCTCGGTGACGGCCGGGATCCGGGCCGGCTGGCTGCGCTGCCGGGTCACCGCGCCCGAACCGGGGCAGCCCTTCTACTCGGAGTCGCCGACGATCCGGGAGGCCGAGGTCTTCACCGTCGGCGGCACCGCGGGCGTCGAACACGCGGAGACCGTCCTCGACGTGCCGCTCGGAGTCTCCGAAGGGGTCGCCGGGCAGACGTTCTCCGTCCCCAGGGTGCCGCTCCTGCTGGACGGGGAGCCGCCGGTCGTCCAGGTGTCCTCCGCCGAGGGCTGGCAGGTCTGGACGCCGGTGGAGCACTTCGGCGCCTCGTCCCCGGGCGACCGGCACGTGCGGATCGACGCGGTCAACGGCGTGTTCGCCTTCCCGCCGGAGGTGCGCGAGGCGGACGGCACGATGCGCGCCTACGGGGCGGTGCCCCCGAAGGGCGCCCAACTCCGGGTCCCGCGCTACCGGACGGGCGGCGGGGCCGCCGGGAACGTGGCCCGCGGCGCCATCCGCGTCCTGCGCAGCTCGGTGCCGTACGTCGCCGGCGTCGACAACCGTGAGGCGGCCCGCGGCGGGGTCGACGGCGAGAGCGTCGAGAACGCCAAGGTGCGCGCACCGCACATCCTGCGCGTCCAGGAGCGGGCGGTCACGGCCGAGGACTACGAGGTCATCGCCCGCGAGGCCGCTCCCTCGCTGCGCCGGGTCCGCTGCCTGCCCGCCGTCGCGGGCGAGGGCGGTGCGGTGCGGGTGCTGGCGGTGCCCGACGCGGTGCCCGACGAAGGAGGCCGGCTGCGGTTCGAGCAGCTGATCCCCCCGGACTCGGTGCTGGCGGAGGTCGCGGGGCGGCTCGACGAACGGCGGCTGGTCGGCACCCGGCTGATCGTGGAACCGCCCGCCTACCAGGGCGTCACCGTCGTCGCCGAACTGGTGGCGGCCGACGGCGAGGTGGACCGCGTGCGCGCCGAGGCGCTCGACGCGCTGTTCCGCCACATCGACCCGCTGCGGGGCGGCGCGGACCGCACCGGCTGGCCCTTCGGCAGGCCCGTGCAGTACGGCGAGATCTTCGCCGTCCTGCAGAGCGTGCCCGGAGTCCGGCTGGTGGACGAGGTGCGGCTGTTCCCCGCCGACCCGCTGACGGGCCGCCGGGGCGCGGCGGCGGACCGGATCGACGTCGCCGCCAACGCCCTCGTCTTCTCCCACCAGCACCAGGTGGTCGTCACCGCGGCCGGGCCCGGTGAGCGCCCATGACCAGGGCCGCGGTCCCCGGGCTCCCCAGCCGCTACCCGATCGGCGGGCTGCTGCCCGCCCTGTACGCGGACGACGACCTCGCCCAGCGGTTCACGGCGGGCCTCGACACGGTCCTGGCCCCCGTCCTGTCCACCCTCGACAACCTCCCGGCCTACCTCGACCCCGCGCTGACCCCGGACGACTTCCTGCCCTGGCTGGCGTCGTGGGTCGGGGCCGAGGTCGACCCCGCGTGGCCGGTGGACCTGCGCCGGGCCGTCGTCGCCCGCGCCGTCGAGCTGCACCGCCGGCGCGGCACCCGCCGCGGCCTCACGGACCACCTGCGGCTCTGCTTCGGCGTGGAGGCCCACATCCACGACGGCGGCGGCGCCACCTGGTCGTCGCAGCCGGGGGGAGAACTCCCTCCCGCCCCGACCGGGGAACTGCTGGTACGGGTCCGGGCGCTCGGCGGGAGGCCGGTGGACGCGGCCCGCGTCCTGGCCGTCGTCCAGGCCTCGTGCCCCGCCCACCTCACCTGCCGGGTGGAGATCCTGCCAGGCACACCGGACGAGACAGGAGAATGATGTGACGCGCTCGTGCCCGGCGTGCGGCGCCGCCAACGACGAGAACGAGGACTTCTGCGGAAGCTGCGGTACGTACCTCGGCTGGTCCTCGCGCCGCGCCCGGACGCCGGCTCCGGCCCCGGCCACTCCGGCTCCTGCGCCTCCGGCTCCTCCGGCCCCTCCGGCTCCGGCGACGGAAGCCGACGACCGGCCGGAGAGCGAGCCGACCGCCCCGGGGGCGGGGGCGGAACCGGAGGGTGACGACGCGCGACGCACGGCCCCGGCGGCCGACCCGGCCCCGCCGCCGGCCCCCGCACCGGCCCCCGGCCCGGCGCCGAGTGCGGCCTCGCGGCCCGCCCCGGCCCCGCGCCCCGAACCGGATCCTGCGCCTGCGCCCGAGCCCGAACCCGCGCCCGCGCCGGCCCGTTCCGCCGCACCCGCGCCGGTCGCGGAGGACCCGCCGCGTCCCCCGACGCCCGAGGCCCGGCCCACACCCGCACCAGCACCCGCACCCACTCCCGTACGCCCGGCGCGGCCCGCCCCGCCGGCCCCCGTACGACCGGCCCCGCCGACGCCCGTGCGCCCGGCGCCGCCGGTGGAGGACGAGCCCGTGGGGGCCGTACGGCCCGGCGTGCCGATCGCCCAGCGCCCCGTCGTCAGACCGGTGGCGGCGGACGGCGAGTCGGACGGTCCGCCCTGCCCGTCGTGCGGGACCCCCAACCTGCCGGGACGCAAGTTCTGCCGCCGCTGCGCGGCGCCGCTGAAGCCGAGCGAGCAAGCCGAAGCGCTGCCCTGGTGGCGTACCCGATGGCCGTTCTCCCGCAAGGTGCGGGCAGGCTCGGGGCGGCTGCTGCGAGGCAGCCTGATAGCCCTGGTGATCGCCGGGCTCCTGGTCGCGGGCTTCCTGCTCGTGCCCGCCGGGCGCTACGTCGTCGAAGACGTGCGGGACAAGCTCGGCGGTACGGGGGAGATCAGCCCCACCGAGGTCTCCGCGAGCGCCGCCACCCCCGGGCACCCGGCGAAGGCGGCCACGGACGGGGTGACCAACAGCTACTGGGGCGCCCCGGAGGTGGGAGCGTCGCTGACCGCCGCCTTCGACAAGCCGTTCCGCCTGGTCGGCGTCACGGTGCACACGGGAGTGTCGAAGAAGCCCGAGGTGTTCCGGCAGGGCGCCAGGCCGACGCGGGCCGACCTCCTCATCACCACCGAGGACGGGAAGGTGCACGAGAAGACCATGACGCTCGCCGACAAGCCCGGCGAGCAGACGGTACGGACCGGCATCAGCGATGTCGTCTCCATCCGGTTCGTCGTGCGGGCAGCGGCCGGACAGGAGGGCGGACGGCCGATCGCCCTCGGGGAGATCGAGTACTTCAAGCGCACCTGAGGGGAGGGACGTGACCGGACCCGGCCCCGGACCCGGTCACGTCCCGGCGTGGCGCTGCTCGTAGCGCGACGCCGCCTCCAGCAGCCAGGTGTCCGACGACTCCGTCCGATCGCCCGCTCAATACGACGCGAGCACCGCCGGGTCCGTCTCCTCGGCGACCCACGGCATGAGCACGGCCAGGGGAACGGTCGAGCAGACCGAGGTCACCGCATGTCCCGCACCAGCGGGTCGGCAGGGGCTCTCAGGAGAGGAACCGAATGTCCTCGGGCACGAGTTGCGCCGTCACCACGCCGTGCAGCAGCTCCGCGTCCACGAAGTCCCCGGCCTCGGGCGGCCCGCACCGCCAGCTCAGCGGGTACGTGTTGCCGTGGGCGGCCGGAATCCCCACGTACTGGTCGCGGGCCGCCGGGCCGAAGCACGTCGCGCCCGGCGGCCAGTCGAAGCCCTGGCTCGCACCGGGCTCCAGCAGGAAGTACGTCCACCGCGCCCCCGCGATCTCCCGTACGACGGGCCCCGGATCGCCGTCCGTGAGGGTGACGAGGTGGTGCAGCACCGCCTCGCCCCGTACGCCGCGCAACCGGATCGCGTCGAAGTGGATGCCGATGAGGTGGAGTTGGTGCCCCGACGCGGGTACCCATTCGGGGAGTCTCTTGCTCGTCATGGCTATGAGCATCGCCGCGACTGCGTAGCGTGACCAGCAGGACACGATCCACATCCATGCGATGTGGGGAGGGTGGTGAGGGCTGTGGGGACGAGTGGCGAGACGACGCGCGGGCGGCGGCTGGTGGGGGAGCTGATCCGCATCCACCGGGTGCGTGCGCGACTCACGCAGAAGGAGGCGGCGGAGCAGCTGCTGATCTCGGAGTCCTTGATGGGCGCGGTCGAGCGTGCGGAGCGCATTCCCTCGCGCGACCTGCTGATCGACGCCGACCGGGTGTTCGGGGCGGGCGGGGCGCTGAAGGCGTGCTGTGAGCTGGTGGACGAGGAGAAGTACCCGCCGAAGTTCCTGGACTGGGCGAAGCTGGAGCGGAACGCGCGGGTGATCAGCGCGTACGAGACGATGCTGGTCCCGGGCCTGCTCCAGACGGAGGCGTACGTGCACGCGCTGTACCGGTCGCGCGTACCGGCGTACACGGAGGACGAGATCGCCCGGCACGTCGGAGCGAGGCTGGAGCGGCAGACGGTGCTGTCGCGCACGCCGCCGCCGCGCATCGGGTACGTCATCGAGGAGTCGGTCCTCGACCGGACGCTCGGCGGACCGGAGGTGCTGAAGGAGCAGCTGCGGCACGTACTCGACTGCGTGGAGCGGTTCAACCATCTGACGGTGCAGGTGATGCCGTCGGCACAGCACACGCACGCCGGGTTGATGGGTCCCATGCAGTTGATGTCCACGGCGGAAGGCCGCAACTTGCTGTATGTAGAGGCGCAGGGCGGCGATAGGTTGATCTCGAAGCCGGAGCAGGTGGGCGACATGTTCGACCTCTTCGGCATCCTGCGGGCGCAGGCGCTCAACCCGTGGAAGTCCGCGGAGATCATCGAGACGAAGGTGAGGCAGCTGTGAGCCACCGACCCGGACTGACCTGGTTCAAGTCCAGCTACAGCAACAACGAGGGCGAGGCCTGCCTCGAAGTCGCCTACGACTGGCACAAGTCCAGCTACAGCGGCAACGAGGGCGGGGCCTGCGTAGAGGTCGCCGCCTGCCCCCACACCGTCCACGTCCGCGACTCCAAGCTCACCGACGGCCCCACCTTCGCGGTCGCCCCCGCCGCCTGGACCGCGTTCCTCGGTCACGCCGCGAACGGCTGACCGGGAGCACCGCTCTCGGGGGACTTCAGCGCGGGCTCACCCAGTCCGGTGTCCAGGTCCCGGCCGCGTCGTGGCCGGCCGCCGTGGCGGCGAGGTGGGCGCGGAGGGTGGCCAGTGCCGGGTGCGGGTTGTCGCGGTGCCAGACGAGTGAGTGCGGGTAGACCGGCGTCGGGTCGGTCACCGGGATGCGGCGCAGACCGTGGCCGGCGGGCCAGATGAGGCGGGTGTGCTCGCCCATGAAGGTGGCCAGGGCCGGGGTGTCGGCGAGGGTGTCGAGGAGGGCGTCCGAGCCGAAGTTGGGGCCGGTCGCCTCGATGGTGAGGCCGAACGCGTCGACCAGGTCGTCGTAGTAGGCCCCCCACTCCGTGCCGGGGACGATGCCCGGCATCCAGATCCGGTGCCCGACGAGCTGGGCGAGCGTCACCGACCGGGCGTTCGCCAGCGCGTGGGCGGGGCCGGTGAGGAGCTGGAGCGGCTCGTCGACGACCCGTACGTGCGCGATGTCCTCGGGAAGGGGCTCGCCGGGCGCGCCGACGGCGCGGAAGGACGCGTCGATCGCGCCGGACCGGATCGCGGTGACGGCCGTCCCGATCTCGAACAGCATCACCACGTCGAGGTCGATCTCGGGGTGCGCGCGGTGGAAGCCGCGCATCAGGGCCGACTGCGCGCTGCGTGAGGCGATCACGTCGACGCGCAGCGGACGACGGCCGGGGCGCACGGACGCGACCGACCGCTCGGCGGCGCGCAGCAGGTCGCGCGCGTGGGGCAGGAACGCCTGCCCGTCGATGGTGAGCTCGGCGCCGCGCGGAGCGCGGGTGAACAGCCGCACGCCGAGGCCGCGCTCCAGTGCGGCGATGCGTTTGGAGACGGCCTGCTGGGTGATCGACAGGTCGGTGGCGGCCTTCCCGAACTGGCCCGCCTCCGCGACGGCGACGAAGGTGCGTACGGCTTCGAGGTCCACGTCGATCCACCCTAGTGAACAACGGATGGTTGTGAACTACGGGTGCCGCGGTTGTTTGACCTGCGGTCCCGCCGCTCGCTTAGCTCTCCCGGGTCAACGTCGGCTTGTTCGGGTGGGAGCGCTGCGCATGGTGGGCAGGAGGCCGCTGGGCCGGCCGTTCGGGTGGCTGTGGGCGGCGTACGCGGTGAGCGCCTACGGGTCGGGGCTGGGGTTCGGCGCGTTGCCGCTGGTCGCCGTGCTGGCGTTGGACGCCGGTCCCGCCGAGGTGTCCGCGCTGTCGGCGGTGGGGCCCGCGGTGGGCGCGCTGATCGCGCTGCCCCTCGCGCCGTGGGTGGAGTTCCGGCGCAAGCGCTCGGTCATGATCGCGATGGACCTGACCCGGTTCGCGGTGATGGCGACGATCCCGGCCGCCTATGCCTTCGGGCTGCTCGGGTTCGGCCAGCTGCTGGTGATCTCGGCCGTGGTCGCCGCGGCCAAGATCGCCTCCAACGCGGCCGGCGGCGCCTACCTGAAGTCCCTCGTCCGGCCGGACGACCTGCTCGTGGCCAACGCGCGGTTCGAGTCCACGAACTGGAGCTCCATCGCGGTCGGGCCGCCGCTGGGAGGGGCGGCGATCGGCGTGTTCGGGCCGGTGGTCACCGTGGTGGCCGACGCGCTGAGCTACCTGCTGTCCGCACTGTGCCTCACCGCGATCCGCGCCCGGGAGGAAGTGCCGCGCAAGAGCGGCGCGAGCCCCACCCGGGCCGGGGCCCTGCTCGACGGCTGGCGGCACATCCTGGCCCATCCCGGCCTGCGGGCGCTCTACGTCAACAACATGCTCGTCTCCGGGCTGATCATGGCCACCGAGCCGGTGCTCGCCGTGCTCCTGGTCCGCGAACTCGCCTTCACGCCCTGGCAGTACGGCCTCGCCTTCGCCGTTCCCTGCCTCAGCGGGCTCATCGGCTCGCGGCTGGCCCGCGGTGTCGTGGCCCGCTACGGCCGGCACCGGATCTTCCGGACCGTCGGCACGCTGCGCGCCGTCTGGCTGATCGGCCTGGCCTTCGTCCGCCCCGGGGCGGCCGGCCTCGTCACCGTCATGGCCGTCGAGCTGGCGATCATCATCAACATGAGCCTGTACACCCCGGTGCTGGCCACCTACCGGCTCGAACACACGCCCAGGCATCTCGTCGCCCGCACCCTGTCCGCCTGGTCGATCGGCCAGCAGGCGGCCATCGCCGTCCTCACCGCGCTCGCCGGGCTGCTCGCCGGCGCCGCCAGCCCCCGCACCGCCCTCACGGTCGCGGGTCTGCTGATGCTGGCCACTCCGCTCCTGCTGCCCCGCCGCGACCAGACATCGTCGCCCCACGAGCCGGAACCGGCTCGCGACGGCGCGTGACGCCCGCGCTCACCGGCCTCACAGACCAGGCGCCCCCCACACCGGGAACCACCGCCCCAAATCCTTCTCCACCCGCAGGTCGTCCCCGAGGGCGGCCCGGACCTGCAACTCCAGCTGGTTGTCGCGCTTCTCGCCGCCGCCCGGCACCGGGGCGAACGGGTAGAACGTGCCGCGCTTGTAGAGGTAGACCAGCGCCAGCGGACGGTCCCGCGCGTCCCGGAAGGCGATCAGGGAGCAGAGCAGCTGCGGGCCGAAGCCGCCGTCCTGGAGCAGGGTGTTGACCGCGTGGAGGTCGTTGACCAGGGCGGCGCTGTCCTCCGGCGGCTGCCGGGCCAGCAGCCAGGTGTAGCCGTACGTGTCCCGGCTGAACTCCACCGGGATTCCGCCGCGCCCGGTGTCCGCGTCCAGCAGCTCCCGTACGTCCTGCTGGAGGCGGGCGAAGGCGCCGCCCTCGACGCCCGCGAAGCACACCGAGCCGAGGCCGGTCGGGACGAAGCCCGTGGCGGCCTGGAGGGTGAGGGCGGCGGACGGGACGGCGAAGAGCTGGTCGAGGTCGGGACGGACCGGCTTGCTGCGGCCCAGGATGGCGTCGAGCAGGCCCACGGGAACTCCTTACGGGCGGGACAGGTCGGCGGAGATGCGGGCCAGCTGGTCCAGGCGCTGCTCCAGCGTCGGGTGCGAGGAGAGCAGCCGGCTCAGGCTCTCCTTGGACGAGAAGGCGGGGACGAAGTAGAAGGCGTTGTACGGCTCCGCCTTCCGCAGGTCCTCCGTCGGGATGCGGGCCATCTGCCCGCTGACCTTGGTGAGGGCGGAGGCGAGGGCCGAGGGGCGGCCGGTGAGGAGCGCGGCCGCCCGGTCGGCGGACAGCTCGCGGTAGCGCGACAGGAGCCGGGTCAGCAGGAAGCTCAAGGCGTAGACCACCCCGCTGATCAGCGGGATCAGCATGATCGCGATGCCCACGGGGTCGTTGCCGCGGCTGCTGCGGGAGAAGCCGCCCCACAGGGCCATCCGGGTGATGATGCCCGCGAGCACGCCGAGGAACGAGGCGATCGTCATGACGGCGACGTCGCGGTGGGCCACGTGCGACATCTCATGGGCGAGGACCCCCTCCAGCTCCTCCGGCTCCAGCCGTCGCAGCAGGCCGGTCGTCGCGCAGACCAGGGCCGTCTTCTCGCCGCGGCCGGTGGCGAAGGCGTTCGGTACGTCGCTCTCGGAGATGGCGACCCGCGGTTTGGGCATGTCGGCGAGCGCACAGATCCGGTCGATCGCGCCGTGCAGACCCGGCGCCTGCGCGGGCGTGACCTCGCGGGCCCCCATGCTGAAGGCCGCGATGCGGTCGCTGAACCAGAACTGGGCGATGAACATGGCCCCGGTGACGATCAGGATGATGAGCCAGGCACCGTGCAGCACGGCCAGCAGTACGCCGACCAGGACCACGTACAGCAAGCCGATCAGGAACATGGTGGTGACCATGCGGGTGGTCAGACCACGGTCGGGGGCGTACCTGCCGCGGGTTCTGGTCATGGTGGCCTCCAGTCCTCGCCTGACTCCCATGGTGCTCCTCGGCGGCTGAAAGTGGATGCCGTCGCTCCGTTCGACCGGTTTGGCCGAACACCACCTAGCCGCTTAGGTGCCTGGGGCATCTAGTGGTGGGTGATCGGTAGGACACCCCCCTCTCCTCGCGAGGTCCGCCATGACAGAGACCGGCACCGTCTCCTTCCCGCAGAACCGCACCTGCCCCTATCACCCGCCGGCCGGCTACCCGAGCGCGAGCCGCGGTCAGCAGTCGGTGTCCCGCGCCCGCCTCTTCGACGGCCGTACGGTCTGGCTGGTGACCGGCCACGCCGAGGCGCGGGCGCTGCTCGTGGACCCGAGGCTGTCGTCCGACCGGGAGAACCCCGCGTTCCCCTTCTTCGCCCCGCGGCTGGCCACGACCACCCAGCGGCGCGTGGAACTGCTGGGCGTCGACGACCCCGAGCACAACGTCCAGCGCCGGATGCTGATCCCCAGCTTCACGGTCAGGAGGACGGCGGCCCTGCGGCCGCGTATCCAGGAGACCGTGGACCGGCTCCTCGACGCCATGGTCGAGCAGGGGCCGCCGGCCGAGCTGGTCGACGCCTTCGCGCTGCCGGTGCCGTCCATGGTCATCTGCGCGCTGCTCGGCGTGCCCTACACCGACCACGAGTTCTTCGAGGAGCAGTCCCGCAAGCTGCTCCGGGGCCCCGAGGGCTCCGACGTCGAGGCGGCGCGGAACGCCCTTGACGCGTACTTCCGGGCCCTGATCGAGCGGAAGCGGCGCGAGCCCGGCGAAGGGCTGCTCGACGAGCTCATCGCCCGGCAGCTGGAGACCGGGGCGGTGGACCTCGACGAGCTGGTGCGGCTGGCCCAGATCCTGCTCGTGGCCGGCCACGAGACGACCGCGAACATGATCTCGCTCGGTACCCTCGCCCTCCTCCAGCACCCGGACCAGCTGGCCCGGCTGCGCGACGGGGGCGAGGGCGCCGGCGACGGGGTACCGGCCGCCGTCGAGGAGTTGCTCCGCTTCCTGTCCATCGCCGACGGGCTCTCGCGGGTGGCCGTCGAGGACATCGAGGTGGGCGGGGTCACCTTCCGGGCGGGGGACGGGGTGCTCCTGTCCACGGCGGTCATCAACCGCGACGCGGCCGTCTACCCGGCGCCGGACGAGCTGGACCTCGGCCGGGGCGCGCGCAACCACGTCGCCTTCGGGTTCGGCATCCACCAGTGCCTGGGGCAGAACCTGGCACGGGCGGAACTGGAGATCGCGCTGCCCGCGCTCTTCGGCCGTCTGCCGGGCCTGCGCCTGGCGGCGCCCGCCGAGGAGATCCCCTTCAAGCCGGGGGACACCGTCCAGGGGCTCATCGAACTGCCCGTGACGTGGTGACCGGAAGGCCGGCGGAAGGACGGACGGACATGCGGATCGACATCGACAGGGACGCGTGCATCGGGGCCGGGCAGTGCGCGCTCGCCGCACCGAAGGTGTTCACCCAGGACGACGACGGGCTCAGCGAACTCCTGGCCGGGGCCGAGCCCGGGCCCATGGTCGGCGAGGCCGCCCGCGCCTGCCCCGTACAGGCGATCACGATCACCTGACCCGGCGGCCGGGGCCGGCCCGGCCGGCCGTACACGGCCGGAGCAGCTCCCGGGGCCGGCCCGGACGGCCGTTTCACGGCCAGAGCAGCTCCCGCTCCCAGACGCCGGCCGGGGACCCGCCCCCGTTCGGCGCCCCGGCCTCCCGGCGGTAGCGCAGCCGTACGTGCCGCCGCCGGGCGTCGCCCTGGAAGAACTCGACCTCGCGCGGCTCGACCACGTACCGCGTCCAGCTCGCCACCTCCGCGTCCGGCTCCTCCCGCGCCCGCTGCCAGGCGGCGTCCGAGGCCCGGTCGAGTTCCCCCGTCGAGCCCAGCACCTCGCTCTGGCGGCCCACCAGCGCCGAGGCCAGCGCCCCGGTCGAGCGCGCGTGCAGATCGGCGCGGCTCTCGGCGGGGGAACAGGCGGTGACGGGGCCCCTGACCCGTACCTGACGCCCCTGCGCGGGCCAGTAGAAGCCGAGTGCCGCGTACGGGCGGCCGGCGAGCTGGCGGCCCTTCGCGCTGCCGGCGTGCGAGGCGAAGTGCCAGCCGCGCGCGTCCGCGTCGTGCAGCATCAGCGTGCGGACGTCCGGGCGCCCCTCCGCGTCCACGGTGGCGAGCGTCATCGTGTGCGGCTCGGCCTGCCCGGCGGCGACCGCCTCGGCGAACCAGGCGTGGAAGAGGGGAAGGGGAGCGGGCGGCGCGGCGGACGGGTCGAAGGAGGGCAGCTCGACGTCCCAGACGCGCTGGGCGTGGAGCAGTTCGAGAAAGGCGGATGCGTCAGTCATCCCGCCATTTCACCTCGCCGCCCCCCAGGCCGGTGGGGAGTGGAGAGCGAAGTGGGCGCGCCGGACCCGCCGGGGGCGGCCTCGGGGGCGGCGTCGGGGGCGGCCTCGGGGGCGGGCGCGGTCGCCCGCACCGCTCCCGGCGTCGCCGCCGCCGGCCGGGCGTCCGGGGCCGGCCCGGACCCGGGGCCCCTCAGCCGCGCCCCAGGACCACCGTCGCCGACGAGCAGAACCAGCCGCCCGTTCCCGACGCCACCGCCAGTTCCGGCAGCCGGCCCCCCGCCTTGCGCACCTGCCGGGCTCCCGCCTCGCCGCGCAGTTGGCGTACCGCCTCCACGAGGAGGAACAGGCCGCGCATCCCCGGATGGCAGGCGGAGAGGCCGCCGCCGTCCGTGTTGACCGGGAGCTCACCGGTGAGGCCCGTGCGGCCCTTCTCGACGAACGCGCCGCCCTCGCCCTTCGCGCAGAAGCCCAGGTCCTCCAGCGTCACCAGCGTCATGTAGGTGAACGCGTCGTAGACCTCGGCCAGATCGATGTCGGCGGGCCGCACCCCCGCCCGGGCGAAGGCCAGGCGGCCCGACTCGGCGGCGGGGGAGACCGTGAAGTCGTCCCACTCCGACATGGCCGCGTGCGAGACGTGCTCCCCGGTGCCGAGGATCCAGACGGGGGCCTTCGCCGTGTCCGGTACGTACTCCTCGGCCGCCAGCAGCACCGCGCAGCCGCCGTCGCTGCGGATGCAGCAGTGCAGCTTCGTGAACGGGTCGGCGATCATCGGACCCGACAGCACCTCGTCGACCGTGATGGGGGTGCGGAACATCGCGTCCGGGTTGGCCGCCGCGTTCGCCCGGGCCCGCACCGCCACCTCGGCGAGCTGCTCCAGGGTCGTGCCGTACTCGTGCATGTGGCGGCGGGCGGCCATCGCGTACTTGGCGACCAGCGAGTGCCCGTACGGGACCTCGAACTGGAGCGGCCCACGGGCCCCGAACGAGAGGTTGGACGTGCGGCGGGCCGCCTTGATGTCCGCCCGGGCCGTCGACCCGTACACCAGCAGTACCGCGTCGGCGTGGCCCGCCGCGATGGCGTCCGCCGCATGGGCCGCCATGACCTCCCAGGTCGACCCGCCGACCGAGGTGGAGTCCACCCAGGTGGGTTTCAGTCCCAGGTACTCGGCGACCTCCACCGGGGCGAGCGTGCCCAGGCCGGCGGAGGCGAAGCCGTCGACGACCGACCGGTCCAGGCCCGAGTCGGCGAGTGCCCGACGGGCGGCCTGGGCGTGCAGGGCGTACGGCGTGGCCGTGTCGACGCGTCCGCAGTCGGCCAGGGATATGCCGACGACGGCGACCTTGCGGGGAGGAGACATGAATCTGACGGTACATCAGATAGGAGGATGGGGGGACCCGGCCTCGGGGGCCACGGGGCAGCCGGTATCGGTGAGGAGGTCACCCACTGGCAGAGTCTCCTCTGCAGAGACCCCTATGCAGAGGAGACTCTGCAACCTACGCTGTTGGCATGTCCGACGAACGCGAACGCATCTCACGGCCCGCCAAGCCCACCCGGCGCCTCGATGCGCGCAGCCTGCGAGGGCTGGCCCATCCGCTGCGGATGAACATCTTTGAACTGCTCAGCCTGGACGGCCCCGCCACCGCCACCAGGCTCGCCGAACGCCTCGGGGAGAACACCGGCACCATCAGTTGGCACCTGCGCCACCTCGCCGAGCACGGCTTCATCGAGGAGGAAACCGGACGGGGCACGAAACGCGAGCGCTGGTGGAGAAGGGTCGACGTCTCCAATGAGCTGAACACTGCCGATTTCCGCGACGATCCCGACACCCGGGGCGCACTGTCGGTCTACCTGCACGAACTGCTGCAGCAGCACTTCAGCCGGGTCGTGAACTACCTCAGCGAGGACTGGGACGACACGTGGCGGAGCGCCGGCACCGTCTCGGACTGGAGTGACCTGCGGATGACCCCGAAGCAGCTGGAGGCGCTCAACGCGGAGCTGATGGCTGTCATCGCCCGCCATACCCCTGTTCCGGACGCCGAGCACGCCCCGGACGCGCTCCCTGTCGTCGTGCAGCTCCAGTCCTTCCCCCGCAAGGAGCGTGGCTCCGCGTGAGCCACGGCATACGCGGTGGCCTCCTGCGCCGCCATCGCGACTTCCGCCTGCTGTGGTGCGGCGAGACCGCCGGCAAGTTCGGCGCGTCCGTCACCGGGGTGGCGATGCCGCTGGTCGCCGTCTCCACCCTGCACGCCAGCACGTTCGAGGTCGGTCTGCTGAGCGCCGCCGCCTGGGCCCCTTGGCTGATCATCGGTCTGCCGGTCGGTGCCTGGGTGGACCGGCTGCGGCGCATGCCGATCATGCTGGCCGCCGCCGCGGTCTCCCTCGTACTCTTCGCCGGCGTCCCGGTCACCGCATGGTCCGGCCGGCTGAGTATCGGACTACTGCTGGCCGTCGCCCTGCTGACAGGCACGGCAGCGGTGTTCTTCCAAACCGCCTACAGTGCCTATCTCCCCAGCATTCTGGAACCCGATGACCAGCCCGAAGGCAACGCCAAACTGCACGGCAGCGCCTCCGCCGCGCAGATTGCCGGGCTCGGCTCCGGCGGCCTGATCGCACAGTTGGCAGGTGCGGTGAACGGGATGTTCGCCAACGCCGCGACATTCCTCGTCTCCCTCCTGTGCCTCGCAGGCATCCGGCATCGCGAGCCCCGCATCACCAGAACCGAACATCGCCCCACTTCACTGATCAGTGAAGTCCGCGAAGGCATGCGGCTGGTCGCCCTCGACCCCTGGTTTCGTACGTTCACACTCTTCGGAGCCGCCTCCAACCTGGCTCTTATGGGATACCAGTCAATCCAGGTGGTCTTCCTGATCCGGAGTGTCGGCCTGGCCCCGGGGACGGTCGGCGTCATCATCGCGGCGACCAGTGCTGGTGGCGTAGCAGGGGCATTCGCCGCACGCCGGGTTGCTCACCGGATCGGCACGGCCCGCGCGACACTGCTGTTCGAGCTGGGACTTCCCATGCTCGGTCTGCTCATCCCGCTGACTGTCGGCGGAGCCGGGATCCTGCTCTTTGTGACAGGCGGCTTCAGCGTCTCCGCGGGCGTCGTCGCCGGCAACATCATCAAGGCGAGCTTCCAGCAACGCTACTGCCCGACGGATCTCCTCGGCCGCCTCACCGCAAGCACAGCATTCCTCAGCTACGGAACGATCCCCATCGGAGCACTGCTCGGCGGCGTGCTCGGAACCGCACTCGGCCTGCGCACCGCCATGGCCATCACGACAGCGGGGGTCCCCCTCGCCGCACTGATCCTGCTCTTCTCCCCGATCCGGCGATCCCGGGACCTGCCGACGTCCCGCCCGGCAACAAGTAATCCCAAACTTCCGCTGGATTTTGATGACGAGCCGGCCCTACCTCGTCATTGATCACGATCGCACCGGGCAATTCCCCCTCTGGACCGAGCGCAAAAGAACCTTCTGTCGGCCATCAAGTCGCGGGCTACGCCGCCTGCTCCTCCTCGTCATCGTCGAGTCCGGCGACTTCCGGGTCCCGCAGGGGCCGCAGGCCGCCGCCGGCGAGCAGGGCGTCCAGGATGAACAGGGAGTCGCGCGGGGTGGGAATCTCGCTGCCCCGCCCCTAACATGACGAGCCGTCAGATCAGAGGCCGTCGGTCTCTGAGGGGAAGGAGCCCGACGATGGATGCCGCCTTCACCGCGGAACAGGACGAGATCCGCCGCACCCTGCGCGAACTGCTGGCCGGGCGCGGCGGACCCGACGACGTCAGGAGTGCCGCAGCGACACCGGACGGATACGACACGGCCCTGTGGCGCCGGCTCTCCCGGGACCTCGGGCTGCCCGGACTCGCCCTCCCGGAGGAGTACGGCGGCGGGGGCCGCGGCCCGGCCGAACTCGCCGTCGCCCTGGAGGAGACGGGCCGCGCCCTGCTGCCGTCCCCGCTGCTCGCCACGGCCGTGCTCGCCGCACCCCTGATCCTCGCCCTGGGCACCGGTGCCCAGCGCGCCGCCCTGCTGCCGCCCCTCGCGGCGGGCGAGCTCACCGCGGCACTGGCCGTCCCCGGCGGCTCGCTCTCCACCGCGCTCGGCCTCACCGGCGACCTCACCGGAGGCGCCTGGGCGGGCGGCGGGCGGGCGGGCGGCGTGCAGGCGCGGCCGGCCGGCGGCGACGGAGGGTGGCGGCTGTACGGGGAGGCCGCCCAGGTCCTGGACGGCCACAGCGCCGGACTGCTGCTGGTCGCCGCGCACACGGGCGGGTTCCCCCGGAGCCGCACCCTGCTGTTCCTGGTCAGGACCGACGGGCCGCAGCCGCCCGCCGGCCTCGTCCGCACCCGGCAGGCCTCGCTCGACGCCACCCGGTCCCTCGCCCGTGTCCAGCTGCGCGACACCGAGGCCGCACTCCTCGGCGCCGACGACGGCGTGGACGCGACGGCCGCCCTCGCGGCCGTCGGGCGCACGGCGGCCGTCGCGCTCGCCGCCGAGGCGGCCGGGGCGGCGGCGAGCGCGCTGGAACGGACGGTCGGCCATGTCGGGGAGCGCGAACGGTCGGGCGGGACGGTCGGTTCCTTCCAGGCCGTGAAGCTCCGCCTGGCGGACCTGTACGTACGCGTGCGGTCGGCCCGCTCCGCCGCGTACTACGCGGCCTGGGACCCGGAATCCGGCGGTCTCGCGCTCGCCCAGGCCCTGGAGGCGCTGCGGCTCACCACCGCGGAGGCGGTGCAGCTGACCGGCGGCACCGGCCTCACCTGGGAGGACGGGGCGCGGAGGTACTTCGACCGGGCGGCGGCCGGCGAACTGCTCCTCGGCCCCGCCCACCGGCTCCGCGACCACGCGGCCCAGCGGGCCGGACTGTTCGGGCCGGAGCAGGGCGCCGGTGCGGCGGGGGACGGGCCGGCCGGGCGGGTGGCGGTCTGATGGCGGCCGGGGTGCGGCTCGTCCAGAAGGTGTCCTCGACCCGCGTCTTCGCGCGGATCGCCCCGCACGTCGTACCCGCCATGGACCGCGCGGTGCACCGGCTCACCCGCGGCCGGGTGCTGCTCAGCGCGCGGATGCTGCCGGGGGTGGTGCTGACGGTGCCGGGGGCGCGCAGCGGGCAGCTCCGGACCACTCCACTGGCCTGCATGCCGCAGCCGGGTGACGGGGCGCCGGGCAGCTGGGTCCTGGTCGGCAGCAACTTCGGCCGCCCGGGGCACCCGGCCTGGACGGCGAATCTGCTGGCGCGCCCGGAGGCGGCCGTCATCAACTGGAAGGGCCGCGACATTCCGGTACGGGCACGGCTGCTGGCGGGGGAGGAGCGGGCCCGGGTGTGGGAGGCGGCGCTGGCGTTCTGGCCGCCCTACGCCGCGTACCAGGCCCGGATCGACCGGGAGATCCGGCTGTTCCGGCTGGAGCGGTGGGAGCGGGGCGACGGCCCCGCGTGACGGGGAGGCGCTCGCCGGGCGGTGCGTCCGGGTACGCCGACGGCGGACCACATGCGTGGTCCGCCGTCGGCGAGACAGGACCTGGGGCACCCGGGATCACCGTGCGTCACCCAGTACGGGATCGAGGCGCGGGCGCTACTTCGTCGGCTTCTTGCCGGTGATGCCCAGGTGTACCAACAGCGCGAGGTTCGGCCTGAGTTCGGCCTGCTTCACGCCCCAGGTGGTGAAGCCCTTCTGGTGCGAGGCGACGGCGGCCAGCATCGCGACCAGGGAGCCGGCCATCGCCCCGGCGCTGACGTCCTTGTCGACCTTGCCCTTGGCCTGGAGTTCCTTCACCGAATCCGTAAGGGAATTGGTGACGGAGTTCAGGATCTTCATGCGGATCTTGTAGAACCGCTTGTCACCCTCGGACGCGCCGAGGTCGACGACGCGCAGGATGGCGTCGTTGCGCCGCCAGAAGTCGAGGAAGCCCTCGACGAGTTCTTCGGCCGTCTGCCATCCCGACTTGCCGACCCAGGAGCGTCCGGCGACCAGTTCGGTCAGCCCGGCGCCCTCCTTGGCCATTTCTTCGGCGATTTCGAGGACGGCGCCCTCGACGTCGGGGAAGTACTGGTAGAAGGTCGCGGGTGAAGTCCCCGCCTTCCGGGCGACGTCGATGACTTTGACGTCCCGGTACGGCGAGGAGCTGAGCATCTCGCTGAGGCAGTCGAGCAGCTTCTGCCGCGTCGCCTGTCCGCGTCGGCCGGCCACGCGGCCGTCGACGGTGCGTACTTGTCCTGTCATGCCGTCAGCTTACCGACGGGTGATCGGAGCGCGATTCGGCCGACTGCAAATGGGGAGTGGGGCAGGCCGGGTGGGGGGAGTGGGCGGATTTCGGGGGATGCGCCCTTCGGTCGCCCGACCGGTTCCCCACAGTCTGATTAATGTTATCAACAGCCTGTGGACAACGTCCGTGGATAACTTTCCGTGAGGACGGGATGACGGGGACGTGCGGGGCGTTCTTATCGAAACTTTGTTCGTATCGGTGGGGTCGGAGCGCGGGCCGCCTGGTGCGCGACTACGTTGGGTGTGATGAGCGTCACCACCGTGGGTCGTCGTGCGACGACGGCCTACGACGACGACGCGCGACGACAAACCGTCGACGAGAACGCGCAACGACGCACCGCAACGGAAGGATCCGGGCCCATGGCCGCATTCGCGCAGTCCGCGCCGTGCTGGGTGGATGTGCAGCTCCCCGACCTCGAAGCGGGCAAGCGCTTCTACGGCGAGCTCTTCGGCTGGACCTTCCGGCCCGGCGACGGCCCCTTCGCCGACGCGCTCAGCGACGGGAAGCTCGTCGCCGCCCTCGCCGCCAAGCAGGACGGCCGGATGCCGACCGCCTGGGGCGTCTACTTCGCCACCGACGACATCGTCGCGTCCGTCGCACGCATCCGCGAGGCCGGCGGCCAGGTGATCACCGAACCCGTCCGGGCCGGCCGGTCCGGGGCGCTCGCCCAGGCGGCCGACCCCGGCGGCGCGGTGTTCGGCCTCTGGCAGGCGGATGAGCGCAAGGGTTTCCAGAAGCAGAACGAGCCCGGCTCCTTCTGCTGGACCGAGGTCTACACCCGGCAGAAGGACCGGGTCGACGCCTTCTACGAGGCGGTCTTCGGCTTCCGCTCCGCGGACCTCGACGAGTCCGGCACCGGCGATCCCGGCACGGACGAGTCCGGCGTCGACTTCCGCATGTGGTCCCCGGCCGGCACCGAGCCCGGCCCCGACACCGCGGTCGGCGGGCGCAGCGTCATCACGGACGCGTTCCCCGCCGAGATGCCCAGCTACTTCCTCAGCTACTTCGCCGTGGCGGACTGCGACGCGTCGGTCCGGACCGCCGTCCGGCTCGGCGGCCGGGTCTCCGCGCCGCCCTTCGACATCCCCTACGGGCGGATGGCGGTCCTCCAGGACGACCAGGGCGCCGTCTTCGCCGTACTTCAGCCCCCGGTGTCCTGATACGGGACGGAGTGGGCCGGGACACCCGGAACGCCCCCGGGTTCGCAACCGGGGCCTCGGCCAGGAAGAATCAGGGTGCGCACCGCCGGGTGGTGCCCACTGATGAGACGCTGCACACGGCGGGTTTTTTGGCGGACCTCTGTTCCCTGAGGTCCGTACGGGGAGGTGGCAGGCAAGTGGTGGAGCAGCTGACGCAGCACGACCCGAGGCGGATCGGCCCGTTCGAGGTGCTGGGACGGCTCGGGGCCGGCGGCATGGGGCTGGTCTATCTCGCCCGCTCGGCGTCCGGCCGGCGGGTGGCGATCAAGACGGTCCGTACGGAACTGGCCGAGGACCAGCTGTTCCGGGTCCGCTTCACGCGCGAGGTGGAGGCCGCCCGCGCCGTCAGCGGTTTCTACACGGCCGCCGTGGTCGACGCCGACCCGCGCGCCGCCGTGCCCTGGCTCGCCACCGCCTACGTGCCCGCGCCCTCCCTCGAGGAGATAGTGAATGAGTGCGGGCCGATGCCGACCCAGGCCGTGCGCTGGCTGGCGGCGGGCATCGCCGAGGCCCTGCAGTCCATCCACGGGGCGAAGCTCGTCCACCGCGACATGAAGCCGTCCAACGTGCTCGTCGTCGAGGACGGCCCGCGGGTGATCGACTTCGGGATCGCGTCCGGTGTCTCCAACACCCGGCTCACCATGACGAACGTCGCCGTGGGCACGCCCGCCTACATGTCGCCCGAGCAGGCGCGGGACTCGCGCAGCGTCACCGGGGCCAGCGACATCTTCTCGCTCGGCTCGACGCTGGTCTTCGCCGCGACCGGCCATGCTCCGTTCCACGGGGCCAACCCGGTCGAGACGGTCTTCATGCTGCTGCGCGAGGGCCCCGACGTGAGCGGGCTGCCCGACGACCTGCGGCCGCTGATCGAGTCGTGCATGCAGATGGACGCCTCCCTGCGGCCCACCCCCGCCGAACTGCAGGCCCAGCTCTCCCCGCACCTGTTCGCCTCGGGCGGCGACGACAGCGGTACGGCGTCGGCGTGGCTGCCGACCGTGGCCACCGAGATGATCGAGCAGCGCCGGGGCGGCGGACGTGCGGTCGCCGTCGCGCCGCCGGTCCCGCCCGCCCCCGTGGCACCGCCCCCGCGGCAGCAGCCGGGCGCCGACCGGGACAACGCCTGGCGCAGCGGCGCCGGCGGACGCCCGCCGGCCGCACCGCCGGCGCCCGACGGCGGCCCGGTACGGCTGTCCGGCGCGCATGTGCCGATCGGCCCGGGCCCGCGCGCCCAGGACGTACGCGCGGCGGCGGCCACCGCCGAAGCGGGCCCGGCGACCGGCTGGGTGCGCCCGCCCGCCGGGGCGAAGGGGACGGTCACCGCCCCGACCGCCCCCGTGCCCGCTCCGGCGCACGCGCCCGACAGCGCGCCCCCCGGCCCGGGACGCTGGCGCCCGTGGCGGTTCCGGATGTCGAACGACGTGTGGGGCACCCCGGTCGTCGTCGGTGACCTGCTGTACGTCACCTCCTTCGAGGTGCACGCGCTGGACACCGGAAACGGGCGGCGCCAGTTCAAGACCCGTGACGTCGCCTGGGCGATGGCCGTGGACGGCGGCAGCATCCTCGCCTCCGACGGCCCGTCGCTCTACGCCCTGGACGCGACGAGCGGCAGCGAGCGGTGGCGGCTGCAGTCCGACGCGTGGGTGTACTCCCTGAAGGCCGAGCGCGGCACGGTCGTCACCGGTACCCGGGGCGGCGGCGTCCAGGCGTGGGAGGCGTCCACGGGCGAGAGGCTCTGGGAGATCACCGGCGCGCAGACGGAGTTCGAGACGGCGGACGCCGGCCCGGCCCTCCACGACGGCACGGTCTACCTCTGGAAGGACGCCCGGCTGCGGGCCGTCGACGCCCGTACGGGCACCGAGCGCTGGTCCTACCCGGTCGGCGACGCGGCCTCCTGCGGCGGGGTGCCGGTCCGGGTGACCCCGGCGCCGGACGGCTATGTGTACGTCTGTGCCGGCACCCGGGTCCTCGCCGTGGACATCGTCTCCGGCCATGTGCGCTGGCACTTCGAGTCACCGGCGGTCTTCCTCTCGCCGCCCGCCTTCGCCCCCGGCCCGGCCGTCACCGGCGGTGGCGTGTACCTCGCGGACTACCTCGGCACGGTGTACGCGCTCGACGCCTCGACCGGCAAGGACCGCTGGCGCATCGCCACGGAGTCCCGCAAGTCGATCGAGCCGGTGCTGGTGGTGGCGGGCAACGTGCACGTCGGCAGCGGCAGCGCGCTGTACACGCTGGACGCGGTCACGGGCACCCCGAAGTGGCGGTTCGCCGCGGGCGGCGAGGTCGTGGGCGCTCCGGTCGTGGCCGACGGCCGGGTCCACTTCGGCTCGGCCGACCACGTCCTGTACACGCTGGACGCGGTGGGCGGCCAGCTCCGCTGGAAGCTCGCGACGGGCGGCGAGATCACGGGTTCGCCGGTGGCGCAGGGCGGAGTGGTCTACGCGTGCAGCAAGGACCGCTGCGTGTACGCGCTGGACGCGCTGAAGGGCACGGGCACGGGCAACAGGGCCCGCACGTAGGCCTCCCTGCGTCCGGGTGCCTGTCGGACGGGCTGGAGTGGGTGTCGACCGGGCTGGAGTGAGTGGCCGCTTCGTCCTCAATCGCCGGACGGACCGGACCTGCCCGGCCGGTCCGGCCGGTCCCGCCGGTCCTGGACCGGGTACGAAACGGTCGGCTCCGAGTCGGGGTCACGGTCACGCGGCGGCCCGGACGACGGCCCGGACGGCGGCCCCGACGGATGACCCGGCGCTGGCCCCGACGACCCCACGTACGGCTCCCCCTCCGGCTCCGGCCAGGGACTGGTCTGCACCGACGGCCCCGGCTCCCGCGTAGGCGGCCACGTGTCGGGATCGGCCGCCCCCGGCGCCGCGTACGGCCGCTCCACCCGGTGGCCGCGGCGCCCGCCCCGCCCCGACATCAGAGCCGCGCCCAGCAGGAGCAGCACGCCACCGCCCGCCGCGCCCGCCACGCCCCACCACAGTCCCGAACCGTCGCCCGCGACGGTCAGGCTGCCGGCCGCCTGCCCCTGGCGCACCATCCACAGCACGGTGAACCCGAGCACCAGCACGCCCGCGAGGGCGACCATCGGCCGGAACCGGAGCACCACGCCCACGACCGCCAGGACCGCGGCGAAGAGGAAGGGGAGCAGGATCGAGCCGAACACGCCGGGGTGCGCCCCCGTGATGCCGGTGAACAGGTCGTCGATCCCGTAGTGCCGCCCGAGGCGGCCGTCGTACCAGTCACGGAAGGGGCTCAGCACGGCGGCCGCCGCTCCAAGGAGAGCGACGATCGAGCCGAGGACGTTACGGATCATGTCCGGCACCTCCCGCGCGCGTGAGAGGCGTCGCCGGCCGGCCACGCGGATCCTCACCGCTCTCGACTCGACGCTACGCCGGGGCCTCGGCCGACGCCACCAGACGGATGATGACGAGACCGTGACAGGGCCATGACCGAATTGCCGGGCGGCGGCCGCCATGCTGTGCGCTACGGTGGCGCGCGGCCGCCCATGAGCAGGGGCCGGCACGCAGCACACACGAGGGACAACACAAGGGGGACGTACCGATGGTGCGGCAGCACGTCAAGCTGACAGTGGTCCTGGTCGCGGTGGTACTCGCGCTCACCGGCTTCTCCAGCGGCAGCAAGGGGAGCGGCAAGGGCGGCAAGAGCCGAAGCGGCAAGAGCAAGTCGAGCAGCAGCAGCAGCAGCGGCGGCGGGTGCTCGAACTCCAAGAAGAGCAACGGCACCTACCACGACACCGACTCCGACACCTACCAGGACGACTCCTACGGCTCGTCGGGCAGCACCTCCGGTTCCACGTACGGCACCCCCACCCCCACCGCGACCGCGTCCGACGCCCCGCGCGCGTACGTCTTCCGCTGTGCGCAGCCCCGCAAGGGCAAGCGCAAGGCCGTCACCACCTCCACCGTGCGGCTCACCGCCGACGCGCTCGGCACCCACACCTACGAGATCGACGTGACCTTCCTCGACGCGGGGGGCAGGACCGTCGACACCGGCGAGGCCACCGTGGAGGCGGACGACGGCGAGACGAAGACGGTCTCCGTCCGGATGCGCAACCCGGGCAAGGTCTCCCGGGTGAAGAAGTGCGCGGTCACCGCCGAGCTCAGCTACTGAGCCGGGCTCAGCCCCTGACCGGCCCCGGCGCCGGCGCCCGAGACCCCGCCCTCACCGCGGGCGCGGAACTCACCTCAGGCGGAACTCGCCTCCCCCACCCCCGCCCCGCCCCCTGAACAGCTCCGCCTGCTGCTCCGGCCTCAGGCTCCCGAGCGCGATCAGGTGCGGGGCGTGGGCGAAGGCCTGGGCCCTGGCCGCCTCCTTCGCGGACCAGAGCGCCCGGACGGTCCCCTGGACCGCACCGGTCGGGTACGCGGCGATGACCGCCGCCGCCCGCAGCGCCGCCGCCACCGCGCCGCCGGGCGGGGTCACCTCGCTGACCAGCCCGGTCTCGTACGCGCGCCGGGCCGTGACCCGTTCCGCCGTCCCCATCAGGGACATCCGGGCCGCCTCGCCGAACGGCATCCGCTGCGCCATGGCGATCGCCTCGTACGCGCTGACCATGCCGTACGTGGTGTGCGGATCGAAGAACGTCGCCTCCTCGGACGCGATGACGAACTCCGCCTCGCCCAGCAGGTAGAACGCCCCGCCGCAGGCCATGCCCTCCACGGCCGCGATCACCGGTTTCCACAGGTCGTTGGCCTTCGGCCCGATCGTGAGCAGCGGATCGTCGATCGTGTACGGGGACGAGGGCTGCGGGACGTCCACGCCCCGGTCGATCCCGGTGCAGAACGCCCGGCCGCCGGCCCCGGTGACCACGACGGCCCGCACCCCGTCGTCGTACCGGAACGCCCGCCACGCCGCGCCGAGTTCGGCGGCCGTCGCGAGATCGATCGCGTTGTGCTTCTCCGGCCGGTCCAGGGTCAGCAGCGCGACCCCGGTCTCCTTGTCCGTCTCCGTGCGCAGCGTCATCCCGGCTCACCGCTCCAGTGTCCAGCGGACCAGGGTGGCGTCGGGGGAGACGGGGCAGAAGACCGCCTTCACCGCCGCCCCGATCCGCAGCCGCGCCGGGTCGACGGAGTTCAGCGGCGCCTCGGGCCCGCTGACCACGTTGCCGACCAGCCGGATCTCCGGGGCGTCGGCCAGTTCGACGATCACGGCGTTGTACGGGGCCTGGGCGGCGTACGCGGGCAGCAGGGGCGGATGCGGCAGCACGTACGACCAGATGCGGCCGCGCCCGCTCGTCACCCGCCACTCGCTCTCGAACGACCCGCAGTGCGGGCAGCACGGCCGGGGCGGGAAGCGGAGCTTCCCGCAGCCGTCGTCGGCGCACGCCTGGACGCGCAGTTCGCCGCGGGCCGCGTACTCCCAGAAGGGGGCGCCGTCCTCGTCGGCGACGGGCAGCAGAAGGTCGTCCATCCAGATCAGCTCCTCAGCAGTACGGCGGACGTGGGGACGCCCTCCCCGGCGGTGACCAGGCAGGTCGAGGCGTCGGGGACCTGGGCGGTGGAGATGCCGCGCAGCTGCTTCACGCCCTCGTTGATGAGGTTGAAGCCGTGCACGTACCCCTCGCTGAGCCCGCCGCCGCCCGTGTTGATCGGCAGCCGTCCGCCGCTCTCCAGCGCCCCGCCCTCGGTGAACGCGGCGCCCTCGCCGCGGCCGCAGAATCCGTACCCCTCCAGGGAGAGCGGGATGAGCGGGGTGAACGCGTCGTAGATCTGCGCCACATCGACGTCCTGCGGCCCGAAGTCGGCCTGCTTCCACAGCTGTCGGGCCGCCGTCCAGGCGGGGCCGGTGAGCGGGTCGTCGTTCCAGTAGTTGACCATCCCGTGGTGCTGGGCGGGCAGCCCCTGGGCGACGGAGTGGAGGTAGACGGGCTTCTGCCGGCAGTCGCGGGCCCGTTCGGCGGAGACGATCACGCAGGCCAGCGCCCCGTCCGTCTCCAGGCAGTTGTCGAAGAGGCAGAGCGGCTCGCTGATCCAGCGCGAGGTCATATACATGTCGCGGGTCAGCGGGCGCTCGTACATCACCGCGGCGGGGTTCTGGTTGGCCCGGTTGCGGCAGGCGAGCGCGACGTTGAAGAGGTGGTCGCGGGTCGCCCCGTACTCGTGCATGTACCGCCGGGCCAGCATCCCGATCTCGTCGGCGGGCCGCAGGAGCCCGTACGGCCTGGTCCACTGGGCGGGGGTGGGCAGCTGGACGGCGGTGTTCTTCCACGGGCGCGGCCCCGATCCCCGCTTCCGTGAACGCCACGCGACGCCCACGCTCGCCTGCCCGGTGGCGACGGCGGCGGCCAGGTGCGCGAGCGTGGCGCAGGAGCCGCCGCCCCCGTACCCCACCTTGCTGAAGAAGGTGACGTCACCGGCCCCGATCGCCTTGGCGACCTCGACCTCGTCGGTCTCCTCCATCGTGTAGGAGGCGAACGCGTCCACCTCCGCCGCGTCGATGCCCGCGTCGTCCAGCGCCGCCAGGATGGCCCGGCACGCCAGGGTCTTCTCGGACTCGGGCAGGTGTTTCGCGAACTCCGTCTGCCCGATACCGGCTATCGCCGCCTTGTCCTTGAGCGTCGCCACCCGCCACCTCCGAGGCCGTCATGACTGCTGACAGCGGAGGAGGCTACAGCTAATCTGACGGATAGTCAGCTACGAGGCGGCTACTGCGTTCCGGTGCGACGGGAGGGCGCGAGATGCGAGGCGACGAGGAATGGTCCACCGTCCCGAACCTGGTACGGGAGGCGGTCCGGCGGTACGGGGACCGGGAGGCGGTGGCCGAGGGCCGCACCCGGATCACGTACGCGGAACTCGGCGCACGCGTGGAGCGGGCCGCCGCCGCGTGCATGGCCGCGGGCGTGGAGCCGGGGGACCGGGTCGCGGTCTGGGCGCCCAACACCCTGGACTGGATCGTCTCCGCGCTGGGGGCGGTGACCGCCGGCGCGGTCCTCGTCCCGCTCAACACCCGCTTCAAGGGCGCGGAGGCGGCGTACGTCCTGGAGCGGAGCCGGGCGAAGCTGCTCTTCGTCACCGGCACCTTCCTCGGCACGTCGTACGTGGCGTCGCTGCGCCGGGCCGAGACCGAACTCCCGCACCTGGAACAGGTGGTGGTGCTCGCCGACACCGCGCCCGAGGCCGACGGGTACGTCACCTGGAAGGACTTCCTGGCATCGGGGGAGCGGATATCCGCGCAGCGGGTACGCGAACGGGCCGAGGCCGTCGACCCGTCCTCCCCCTCGGACATCGTCTACACCTCGGGCACGACGGGCCGGCCGAAGGGCGCCGTCATCAGCCACGCCCAGACATTGCGCTGCTACGCGATCTGGAGCGAGCTGGCCGGTCTGCGCGAGGGCGACCGCTATCTGATCGTGAACCCGTTCTTCCACACGTTCGGCTACAAGGCGGGCATCATCGCGTGCCTGATGCGGGGCGCGACCATGGTCCCGCAGCCGGTGTTCAACGTGGACACGGTCCTCGCCAACATCGCGGCCGAGCGCATCTCGGTCCTCCCCGGCCCGCCCACCCTCCACCAGTCCCTCCTGGACCACCCGGCCCGGGCGTCCCACGACCTCTCCGCACTCCGCCTGGTCGTGACGGGAGCGGCCGTCGTCCCGCTCCAACTGGTGAACCGGCTGCGCACGGAACTGGGCATCGCGACGGTCCTGACCGCCTACGGCCTCTCCGAGGCGAGCGGCATCGTCACGATGTGCCGCCGCGGCGATCCGGCGGAGGTCATCGCCTCCACCTCGGGCCGGGCGATCCCCGGCACGGAAGTGCGCGTCCTCGCCGCACCCGGCGCCCCCGGCGAGATCCTGGTCCGCGGCTTCCACGTGATGCGCGGCTACTTCGAGGACCCGGAGACCACGGCCGCCACGATCACCTCGGACGGCTGGCTGCACACCGGCGACGTGGGCGTCCTCGACGAGGACGGCAACCTGCGGATCACGGACCGGATCAAGGACATGTTCATCGTCGGCGGCTTCAACGCCTACCCCGCGGAGATCGAACAGCTCCTGGGTCTGCACCCGGACGTCGCGGACGTGGCGGTCATCGGCGTCCCCGACCCCCGCCTCGGCGAGGTCGGCAAGGCCTACGCCGTCCGCCGCCCGGGCGCCACGGTGACGGCGGACGACCTGATCGCCTGGTCGCGGCGGGAGATGGCGAACTACAAGGTGCCGAGAGCGGTGGAGTTCGTCACCGAGCTCCCCCGCAACGCGAGCGGCAAGGTGGTGAAGGGGGAGCTGCGGGGGCGTTGACGCGCTCAGCCGGCCCCGGGGCACGCGACGGGCAGGCCCGGTTCCCGTGCGGACCCGACGAGCGGTTCGTCGTACCCGACGAACGTCCGGGGGCTGTAGGGGTACGCGAGAGGGCCCGAGCCGGGTGGCTCGGGCCCTCTCGCGGGCTGCGTGCGGCTCAGGTGGCGTGGAGGTTGCCCTGCGGGGTCACCACGGTGGCGTGGGTGTTCTGCGTGGTCACGGGGGTGTCGCCCGTTGCGTGGGTGTTGGCCAGAGCCGGCGACGCGCCGCCGATGCCGAGGGCCACGGCGAACGCGGCGGCGACGAGCGTCTTCTTCGTGCGGGTCATGGCAACTCCTGTGGTGGCATCGGCGTTCGGGTGTGATGTGACGCTAGTGACAGAGGCGCGAGGGCGGGTAGCCCTTGGCGGGAACTGGCCGAGGGTCGACGCGATCGCGTTGCGCGCCCGCATGCGGACATGCAGCGGCCGCGACGGCTCCCCCTCCGCGCCGCCGCGGCCGCTGCCCCCGTCGACAGAAGTCGTCAGCCCTTCGGCTCCGAAGTGGCGTGCATGTCGTCGGTCGTGGCCTCGCCGCCGGTGGCGTGCATGTCCAGGGGCTTGATCGTTCCGCCCGTGGCGTGCATGTCCAGGGTCGTGATCTGCCCCGCGTCCTCGCCGGTGGCGTGCATGTCCTCGGGCTTGATCTCCAGGTCCTTCTTCGCGTCAGCCATGATCGTCTGCTTCCCTTGGCTCATATGTGATGGGTCGGCGAGGCCCGCCCGGCTGTTCCCCCGTGGACTGCCGGGCGGGCGACTCAGGGCCGTTCACATGAGTGCTCCGGCCTTGGCGTCAACCCGTCTGCCCCCCGACGCGGCGGATTGACGTTCATAAGAATGCCCGGCCGCGATAAACGAATGATGAACGCCCCCGGCGGTGCGCCCTACGCGACCGCTGCCGAAGCGACGGACGCCAGGAGTTCGCGCACCTCGTCCGCTTCGCGGGACCCGAGTTGGTCGTATATGGCCAGCGCCTCGCGCCAGCACGCCTGAGCACGTCCGAACTGGCCGATGCTGTTCAGCGCACGGCCGAGCACGGTCAGGACGTTGCCCCGCCGCCACTCTCCCCCGATGCCCCGAAGGGCTGTCAGCGCCTGCTCGGCCTTGGTCGCGGCCTCGGCGGAGCTCCCCGATGCGAGGTCGACCTCGCAGAGGCGGAAGAGGGTCATCCCCTCCCACAGGCGCTGCCGGCTGTCCCGGAAGGTGCCGAGGGCCTCCACGAGGGTTTCCGCGGCGGTGCCGAACTGACCGCTCTGGGTCAGTGCCATGCCCAGGGCGTACCGTCCGTTCGCACTACGGAGGGCGTGCCCCAGGCTGTCGTAGATGTGGGTGCCCTGCTGGGCCAAGGAGACCGCGCTCTCGGTCCGCTCGGTGGCGAGGTGGATGCGCGACAGGTTGCACAGGGCGCTGGCCTCGCCCGGACGGTCCTCGATCTGGCGGAACCGGTCGATGGCGAGGCTGAGGTACTTCTCGCCGGCGTCGTGGCGACTCTCGTAGAGGGCCATGATCCCGAGCGCGTTCGGCGCCCAGCAGCCGGGCAGCGGGTCGGCCGTCGTCTCGACGAGTCCCATCACCTGCTCCGCCTCGTCCTTGGCCTGGTCGAAGCGGCCGGAGGTGTGGTGGACGTCGGCCAGCGTCATCAGTGCCCGGACCTCGGTGCGTCGGTCGCGGGCCTCGCGGGCGGCGTCCAGCACGGCGAGGGCGGTGGACTCGTACTGCTTCGAGTTCGCACCGGACTCACCCAGGTCGAGCGCCGACCAGAGGAGGTCGACGGACCGGGGCAGGGTGCCGGGGGTGGAGGACTGCCGTACGCAGGCGAGCAGCGGGCCGGCCTCGGCGTAGAGCCAGTCACGCGCCGCGTTCCTCTCCCTGAACGACAGCCCCGCGTACTCCGTCGGTTCCAGGTGATCCACCAACCGGTCCCCCGGCCGCTCCAGCGCGTACACCCCCGCCGCGGTGGCCAGATAGAAGTCCAGCAGCCGCGACAACGCGGATTCCCGCTCCTGTGGCGACCGCTCGTCGCGCTCCGCGCAGGAACGCGCGTAGAGGCGGACCAGGTCGTGGTAGCGGTAGCGGCCCGGGGCCGCCGACTCCAGGAGGGACGTGTCGACCAGGGCCTCCAGGAGGTCCTCCGCCGTGTGGGTCTCCATGTCCAGCAGGGCCGCCGCCGCGGCCAGGGAGATGTCCGGGCCGTCCGCGAGGCCCAGGAGGCGGAAGGCGCGGGCCTGGGCCGGCTCCAGCTGGCCGTAGCCGAGTTCGAAGGTCGCCTTCACCGCGAGGTCGCCCGCCTGGAGCTCGTCCAGGCGGCGGCGCTCGTCCGCCAGCTTCGCGGCGAGGACGGAGACCGTCCAGGTGCGGCGGGCCGCCAGGCGGGAGGCGGCGATGCGGATGGCCAGGGGGAGGAAGCCGCAGGCGGCGACGACGTCGAGCGCCGCCTCGCGCTCCGCGTTGATGCGCTCCTCGCCGACGATCCGGGTGAACAGCTGGAGCGCCTCCTCGGGCGACATCACGTCCAGGTCGACCAGGTGCGCGCCCGCGAGGTCGACCATCCGGACCCGGCTGGTGACCAGCGCCGCACACCCGGCCGTGCCGGGGAGCAGCGGGCGGATCTGGGCCGCGTCATGGGCGTTGTCGAGGAGGACCAGGATGCGGCGGCCGTCCAGCGTGGAGCGGTAGAGCGCGGCGCGTTCGTCCAGGGAGTCGGGGATCGCCGAGTCCGCCGTGCCCAGGGCACGCAGGAACGCGCCGAGGACGGTCTCCGGTTCGGCGGCCCGGCCGCCCGCGCCCTGGAGGTCCACGTACAACTGGCCGTCCGGGAAGTGCCGGCGGGCCTGGTGGGCGACGTGCACGGCGAGGGTCGTCTTGCCCACGCCGCCGATCCCGGCCAGCGCGGACACCGCCATGACGGAACCCTCGGCCGTGGCGAGGCGGTCGCCCAGTTCCCGTACGAAGGAGGCGCGGCCGGTGAAGTCCGGGACCGTGGCCGGGAGTTGCGCGGGCCGGACCGGGGCGGCGGCCGGTGCGGTCTCGTCCGCCGGGCGCGCGAGTTCCTCGTCCGCGCGCAGGATGCGCTGCTGGAGAGCGGCTAGTTCGGGGCGTGGGTCGACGCCCAGTTCCTCGGCCAGCAGCCGCCGGGTGTCGGCGTAGACGGCGAGGGCCTCGGCCTGCCGGCCGCTGCGGTACAGGGCCACCATCAGGAGTTCGCGCAGCCGCTCGCGCAGCGGGTGCGCGGCGGTGAGCGCGGTCAGTTCGGAGACCGCCTCCGCATGGGCGCCGACCTCCAGGTCCAGGTCGAGGCGGGTCTCGGTGAGCTGGAGCCGCCACTCCTCCAGCCGGGTGCGCTGGTACTCGGCGTACGGGCCGGGCACGGAGGCCAGGGTCTCGCCGTCCCAGAGGCCGAGTGCCTCGTTCAGCAGTGTTCTGGCCCGGCCGCGGTCACCCGAGGCCCGGGCCTTCTCGGCGTCGGCCGCCCGCTGCTGGGCCACGGTCACGTCGAGCGCCTCGGGGCCGATCCGCATCGCGTACCCGCCGGAGTCGCTGGCCAGGGTGAGCGGGCCCAGGGCCTTGCGGAGCCGGGAGGCGTAGGTGCGCACCGCGGCCAGGGCCTGGGAGGGCGGGTCCTCGCCCCAGATGGCGTCGATGAGTTCGGCGGCCGTCGCGGTGCGTCCGCCCCTGAGCAGCAGAGCGGTCAGCAGGGCGCGCTGCTGCGGCGAGCCGGAGGGCAGCGTCTCGTCGCCCCGCCGGGCCCGTACCGGACCGAGCACGCAGAACCGCAGACCGGCAGCATCCTCCGCCGGCCCCTGCTCCGGGGCGCGTTGCTCCGGAACACGTACCCGTGGCCCGTCGTCACGGCCCATTGCTGCCTCCAGTTTTGCCCTGCGCGCTGTCCGGCACGATCTGCATATGTCCGGATCCGGCCGGGGCCATCCGGATTGCTCCATACCGTTGGTATCGCCGTCAACAGTCTGCCTTGTGAAAGGGGGGCGCGTCAGCAGTGGGTGACTCTCTGCACAAGCCCTCGACAACGATTGTGGAACGAGGCCCCGCCCGAGTTGCTGACGGTTCGTCAGATCGGCGCTACCGTACTACGCATGGAGACCTTCCCGAAGATCATCTCGGTGGACGACCACACGGTGGAGCCCGCTCATGTCTGGCGGGACCGGCTCCCGTCCAGGTACGCGGACTCAGGGCCGCGCGTCGTCCGGGCGCCGCTCAAGGAAATGACCTTCATGGGAGGCAAGTTCGCCCCCGTGATGGGCGCGAAGGGGGACGAGGGGCCGATCGGCGACTGGTGGGTGTACGAGGACCTGCACCGCCCGCTCACCCGCCTCGACACCGCCGTGGGCTACGACCGGGACGAGATCAAGCTCGAAGTCATCACCTACGAGCAGATGCGCCCCGGGTCGTTCTCGGTGCCCGAGCGGCTCGCCGACATGGACGTCAACCACGTCCAGTCCGCCCTCTGTTTTCCCACCTTCCCCCGCTTCTGCGGGCAGACCTTCACCGAGGCGAAGGACCGCGAACTCGGACTGCTGGGGGTGCGCGCGTACAACGACTGGATGGTCGAGGAGTGGTGCGGGCCCGACGCGCACGGCCGGCTCATCCCGCTCACATTGATCCCGCTCTGGGACGCGCGACTGGCCGCCGACGAGGTCCGGCGCAACGCCGCGCGCGGGGTGCGCGCCGTGGCGTTCTCCGAGATACCTCCGCATCTCGGACTGCCCTCCATCCACACGGACGAGTGGGATCCGTTCCTGCGGGCCTGCGACGAGACGGGGACGGTGATCGCCATGCACATCGGCTCGTCCTCGAAGATGCCGTCCACCTCGGCCGACGCCCCGCCGGCCGTCGGCTCCACCATCACCTTCGCCAACTGCTGCTTCTCGATGGTCGACTGGCTGATGAGCGGCAAGTTCGAACGCTTCCCGAACCTGCGGATCATGTACGCGGAGGGCCAGATCGGCTGGATCCCGTACATCCTGGAACGCGCCGACGTCGTCTGGGAGGAGAACCGCGCCTGGGGCGGGGTGGCCGACAAGGTCCACCGGCCGCCGTCGGAGCTGTTCACCGAGCACGTGTACGGCTGCTTCTTCGACGACGCCTTCGGGCTGAAGAACCTGGACGCGATCGGGGTCGGGAACGTCCTGTACGAGACCGATTACCCGCACTCCGACTCGACCTGGCCCAAGTCCCGCGAGGTCGGGGAGGCGCAGATGGGGCACCTGGACGCCGATGTCGTCGACCGCATCGTGCGCCGCAACGCGATCGATCTGCTCGGGCTGACCCCCGAAGGCCTCTGGGCGGGACCCGGCACGGGGGCGTGAGCGGGGGAGGGGGGCCGCGAGGCCGGGGAGGGGGACGGGGCCGTCCCGTACGCGGGCCGACTCCGGCCCCTCCCCGCCGGCCGCCCTCCGTCAGGCCCGGGCGACCGGCCCCCTTCCCCGGGCCGTCAGGCGCGGGCGACCGGCCCCCTCCGTCAGGCCCGGGCGACCGGACCCTTCCCGCCGGCCGTCAGGCGCGGGCGACCGGCCCCCTCCGTCAGGCGTGGGCGACCGGCCCCCTCCCGCCGGCCGTCAGGCCCGGGTGACCGGCTCCTGGAGCTCCGTCACCCACTGCTCCCTGTCCGCGGGGCACTCCAGGTTGATCTCGCGCGCGTACCCCGCCGAGCGGTATCCGCCGGCGTCGATCCAACGGGCCAGGGTCTGGGCCGTCGGGAGGATCGCCTCCATCGGGCCCCGGTGCACGATGGTCGCCGCTTCGAACGGGGGCAGCTCCACCACCGTGACCCCGGTGTCCCCGAGCGGCCCCACCGGGGCGGAGACCGTCACCCCGGCGTGCACGACGATCGCGCCGCCGCCCTCGGGCGCCTCCTCGTAGCGGGCCACCCCGGGGCCCGCCGGACGGACCCCGGCCCCCTCCAGCAGCGGGAACAGCCGGTCGTACAGCGGGCCGATCACCGGGGTGATGTCATCCGGCCCGTACCCCTCCGCCACCCCGGTCAGCTCCGCGACCCGTACCGCCGGAACGCTCTTGATCACGACTTCGTCCACGGACATGTGTCCCTCGCTCTCGATGGACCGGAGCCTCGCCTCGACCTGCGCCAGCCGCGCGGCCGCCGCCGCCATCGCCGCCTCCAGCTCCGCCCGCCGCAGCAGCAGCATCCCGCGCAGCTCCTTCGGACCCACCTCGTCGTCGAGGACGGACCGCACCTGCTGGAGCGTGAAGCCGAGATCCTTGAGGGCGATGATCCGGTTGAGCCGGGCGAGCTGTGCGGCCTCGTACGAGCGGTAGCCCGTGGCGGGGTCGGTGCGGGCGGGGCGCAGCAGCCCGACCGCGTCGTAATGGCGCAGCATCCGGGCCGACACGCGCCCGTGGCGGGCGAAGTCTCCGATGGTGAACATGACGTCTCCCACTGCACGCCCTCACACGGTGTGAAGGTCAAGGGCCGCAGTGCCGGCAGGAACACGGGACACGGGAAAGGGCAGGAGCCCCGCTCCTCCGCCGGGGCGGAGGAGCGGGGCTCCTTGGGTACTGCTTTACCGGCCGCGATCGGCCGACCCGGGCAACTAGGCCGGGGTGACGTTCTCAGCCTGCGGACCCTTGGGTCCCTGAGTGACGTCGAAGTTCACGACCTGGTTCTCCTCGAGGGAGCGGAACCCGGACGCGTTGATCGCGGAGTAGTGGACGAAGACATCCGGGCCGCCGCCGTCCTGGGCGATGAAGCCGAAGCCCTTTTCAGCGTTGAACCACTTGACGGTTCCGGTAGCCATAAGCCCTCCTTGGGCCAAAGGGTTGCCCTGCTCCAGAACCTGCAAAGAAGTCTGAAAACTACAAAAGCCTGCGGGTTACATGCTCCGCAGGCTCTGTACTGCAAGGGAAACCAAACTGCAACTTGGCGTTGAGCCTAGCACGCAGCATGTGGGGAAGGGTAGAGGGAAAGATCACTTCACTCGGATGTTTGATAGCCGTGCGGATGGCCACACGGGGAGACCCTGCGGAGTGACTCCCGGGGCCTTGTCGGGGGGCTTCGGGCCGCCCATTCCCGGGCCCCGGAAGAAGGGCCGGCGCGACGCCGCGCGCCCCCGGTGAGGCCGTGCGCCGGTCACGGGTCTAGCCTCGCGATGTGGACAATTCAACCGTCTCAACCGTCGCAGGCGACGATCGTCGCAGCCGGCCGCGCGTCGGCCACATCCAGTTCCTCAACTGCCTTCCCCTCTACTGGGGGCTCGCACGGACCGGAACCCTGCTCGACCTGGAGCTCTCGAAGGACACCCCGGAGAAGCTCAGCGAGCAGCTGATCAGGGGCGATCTCGACATCGGCCCCGTCACCCTGGTGGAGTTCCTCCGCAACGCCGACGACCTGGTCGCCTTCCCCGACATCGCGGTCGGCTGCGACGGGCCCGTCATGTCGTGCGTGATCGTGTCGCAGCGGCCCCTGGAGGACCTCGACCGGGCCCGGGTCGCACTCGGCTCGACCTCCCGCACCTCCGTACGGCTGGCGCAGCTGCTGCTCGCCGAGCGGTTCGGGGTCACCCCCGACTACTACACCTGCCCGCCCGACCTCGGCCTGATGATGCAGGAGGCGGACGCCGCCGTCCTCATCGGTGACGCCGCGCTGCGCGCCAACCTGCACGACGCCCCCCGCCTCGGGCTCCAGGTCCACGACCTGGGCGCCATGTGGAAGGAGTGGACGGGCCTGCCGTTCGTCTTCGCCGTCTGGGCCGCGCGCAAGGACTACCTGGCGGCCGAGCCCGCTGCCGTGCGGAAGGTGCACGAGGCGTTCCTGGCCTCGCGGGACGTGTCCCTGGAGGAGGTCACCAAGGTCGCGGAGCAGGCCGCGCGCTGGGAGGCCTTCGACGCGGAGGTCCTGGAGCGCTACTTCACGACCCTCGACTTCCGCTTCGGGCCCGCGCAGCTGGCCGGGGTCACGGAGTTCGCGCGCCGGACCGGTCCGAGCACGGGCTTCCCGGCGGACGTGCGCGTCGAACTTCTCGGCGCCTGACGGCTTACGGGCGCTCCCGCCGCGTGCACCGCGCACCGTCCCCGGCGGGAATGCCCGGCCATTCCCGCCGCCGCCGTCCCGCTGTTCCCTTGCGGAGAACCCCGTGCTCATCCCCCGTGCGGATGTGCGGATATCGATTCGGGTGAATTCGCGTTGAATGGCCGATTGGCGGAAGGCGTCGGGAGTACGTCCCCGCTCCTCCCGCAATCGACCGGGGGAAGGACACATTCACGCCTTTTGTTGCGGTGAATGGCGTCGTTCGTTCCCTTGGGGCCGAAATCGGCGGATGGTTTCCCCTGTGACCCGATGACCTTCGCCCCTAGGCTTCGGTCGGAGGTCCGGCCGGTCCACGAGGGGAGTCCGTTATGCAGCCGCTCGAAGCCGGCGAACCGCTGAGCATCGGTGCCTACCGGCTGCTGGGCCGACTGGGCGCCGGCGGCATGGGCCGCGTGTATCTGGGACGGAGCGCGGGCGGCCGGACCGTGGCGGTCAAGGTCGTCCACCCGCACTTCGCGCTCGACGAGCAGTTCCGTGCCCGGTTCCGGCGCGAGGTCGACGCGGCACGGCGGATCGGTGCGCAGTGGACCGCTCCCGTCCTGGACGCCGACCCGGACGCCCCCGTCCCCTGGGTGGCCCACGGCTACGTGGCCGGGCCGCCGCTCTCGGCCGCCGTCACCGAACACGGGCCGCTGCCCGAGCAGGCGGTCCGCACCCTGGGCGCCGGGCTCGCCGAGGCGCTGGCCGCGGTCCACGGGCAGGGCCTGATCCACCGGGACGTGAAGCCGTCCAACGTCCTGCTCGCCCTCGACGGTCCCCGTCTGATCGACTTCGGCATCGCCCGGGCCATCGACGCCACGGCCTCGCTCACCTCCACCGGCGTCTCGGTCGGCTCGCCGGGCTACATGGCGCCGGAGCAGATCCGCGGCCAGGACATCTCGGGCGCGGCCGACATCTTCTCGCTGGGCGCGGTGCTGGCGTACGCGGCGACCGGTTCCGCCCCCTTCCTCGGCGACTCCTCCGCCGTGCTCCTCTACAAGGTGGTGCACGAGGAGCCCGAACTGGGCGAGCTGGAGGGCGGGCTGCGCGAGGTCATCGCCTCCTGCCTGGCGAAGGACCCGGCCGTGCGGCCGACCCCGGCGGAGCTCGCCCGGCAGCTGGCGCCCGAGGGCGCGGCGGTCGCGGTGGCGGCGGGCTGGCTGCCCGGTCCGCTGGTGCGCGAGGTCAGCCGGTCGGCGGTCGCCCTGCTGGACCTGGAACCGCAGGAGGCGCCGCTGCAGTCGGGGCCGGTGCCGTTCAGCAACGCCTCGTTCGGGGCGGTCGGGGCCGGCGGCGCCCTCGGGGTGTTCGGCCCGCCGGTCGAACCGCCCCCGACGGCCGGCCCGACCCCGCCGCCGTGGTCGGCCGCCGCCGGGACGGACGGGGTGCCGGGGCAGCGCACCCCCGACCCCCGGTTCGCCTTCACCATGGGCGGCGGCGCCCGGCCGGGCGAACAACGGGGGCGCCGGCTCAGCTGCACCGTCGCCCTCGCGGTGGCCGGCGCGCTCGTGGCCGTGACCGTGGGCAGCGCGTTCCTCTTCGACCTGATGCCGGGCGGCGGCGACTCCGACACCGCCGGGCACGGCGACGCCGGCAAGACCCCGTCCGCCACCTCCCCCGGGGCGTCCTCGGGCGCCTCGTCCGCCCAGCCGTCCGCACCCGGCTCCCCGGGTCAGGTCACCGAGGTCCCGTCGGCGTTCGTCGGCACGTGGCGGGGACCGCTCACCGAGAAGACGACCGGCGCGCCGCACGGCACCCTCACCGCCGTGTTCGACCAGGGGAAGAAGGGCGCCGACGTCGTCCGCATGACGACCAGGATCACCGCCCTCGGCGTGGACGTCAGCTGCCACAGCGTCGCCACCCTCACCTCCGGCACGGACAAGGAACTGACACTGCGGGAACGCGCCGATCCCGACCGCCCCGGCACGGCGGGCCTGTGCACCACCACGACCACCGACGTCCACTTCACGCGCACCGGCGACGGCGGCCTGCGCTTCCGGTCCGACGAGCGGGGCGCCGGACTCCCGTACGGGACGCTGACCCGGTCCGAGCCCTGACGCGTACCGGTCCGGGACCCCCGCACGGGACGCCGGCCCCCGCGCGGGCCCCGTCCCCTGCCGGTCCGGGAGCCGCGCGCGGCGCACCGGCCCGGTCCGGCCGCTGACGCGTACGGGCCCTGGCGTACGCTGAACCGGTCCGTAGATCCGTTGAAAAACCGCCGAAAGGTGACAGCCCGGTGACCGAGAAGGCCGACCTCCAGCCCATCCTCGACCGAGCCGCCGAAGGCGGCCGGATCACTCCGGAAGAGGCCCTCGACCTGTACCGGTCGGCGCCGCTGCACGCGCTGGGCGCTGCCGCCGACGCCGTGCGCCGTCGCCGCTACGCGGGTACGGAGCACATCGCGACGTACATCATCGAGCGCAACATCAACTACACCAACGTCTGCGTCACGGCGTGCAAGTTCTGCGCCTTCTACGCGGCGCCCAAGGACACCGCCAAGGGCTGGTCCCGCGACCTCGACGACATCCTGCGCCGCTGCGCGGAGACGGTCGAGCTCGGCGGCACGCAGATCATGTTCCAGGGCGGACACCACCCGGACTACGGCGTGGAGTACTACGAGGAGCACTTCTCCGCGATCAAGAAGGCGTTCCCGCAGCTGGTCATCCACTCGCTGGGCGCCTCCGAGATCGAGCACATGGCCCGGATCTCCAAGGTCTCCGCCGAGGAGGCCATCCAGCGGATCCACGCCGCCGGGCTCGACTCCTTCGCGGGCGCCGGCGCCGAGCTGCTCCCGGCCCGGCCGCGCACCGCGATCGCCCCGCTCAAGGAGTCCGGCGAGCGCTGGCTGGAGATCATGGAGATCGCCCACCGCCTCGGGGTCGAGTCCACCTCCACCATGCTGATGGGCACCGGCGAGACGAACGCCGAGCGCATCGAGCACCTGCGCATGATCCGGGACGTGCAGGACCGCACCGGCGGCTTCCGCGCCTTCATCCCGTACACGTACCAGCCGGAGAACAACAAGCTGAAGGGCCAGACGCAGGCCACGCTCTTCGAGTACCTGCGGATGATCGCCATCGCCCGGATCTTCCTGGACAACGTCGCCCACATCCAGGGCTCCTGGCTCACCACCGGCAAGGAGGTCGGCCAGCTGTCGCTGCACTACGGCGCGGACGACCTCGGCTCCATCATGCTGGAGGAGAACGTCGTCTCCTCCGCCGGCGCCAAGCACCGCTCCAACCGCCTGGAGATCATCGACCTGATCCGCAAGGCGGACCGGGTGCCGGCCCAGCGCGCCACCACCTACGAGCACCTCGTCGTCCACGACGACCCGGCGAACGACCCGGTCGACGAGCGCGTCGTCTCGCACATCTCGTCCACCGCGATCGAGGGCGGCACGGCCCACCCGGAGCTCAAGCTCCTCAACGCCAACTAGAGGCGCCTTGCTGACGATCCACGTCGCCGCCCTGCTGTTGCCGGGCGGCGGCCGTGCACCCGTGCCCGGCGGGGCGGTGGCCGTGCGCGACGCGGTGATCGCCGCCTTCGGCCCGTACGGGGAGCTGGCCGCGGCCCACCCCGCCGCCAGGGTCCGGCGCTGGCCGGGCGTCCTGACCCCGGGGCTCGTCCAGCGGAACGCGGTCCGGCTCCTGGAGGAGTCGTACTTCCCCGATCCGCGGGAGGCGGACACCCTGGGCACCGCACCGCTGACCGGTGAGGCGCTCGACGCGCTCGGGCCGGACGACACCTGGCGGACCGGCAGCGTACGGCGCGGACTGCACCGGATGCTCCGGCACGGGACGACCGCGGCGACGGCCGCCCCCACCGCACCGCCCGCCCTGATCACGGCCATGCGCCGGTCCGGGCTCCTGGTCATCGCCGCTCCGGCGGACCCCGGCAGCGCGCCCCGGCTCGATCCGCTGGCCGGGGCCACCGCGGTGGCCGGGGCGATGGCGGCGCCGCTCGCCGTCGGCGGCCGGGCCGATCTGGCCGCCTTCGACGCGCCGGACGAGGACGCGCTGCTCGCGGCGGGCGGGGTGAGCTGCGTGGCGACGGTGGCGGCGGGACGGCTGGTGTACCGGGGCACGTAGGCCGCGCCGGTGGGAGCGGAGCGGCACCTTGCGGTCCGTCACGGGACGGGCGGGCCGCCGGGCGGCACGTCGCCGTGCGTCACGGGACGGGCGGGCCGCCGAGGTACTGGCCCTTGGGGTCGTAGGGCCAGGCGTTGGAGACGCAGCCCTTGAGGCCGTCGATCTGCTGCATCATCGCGGGGGCGGGGCGGCCCTTGCCGGGGCAGGTCTCGTGTCCGTGTCCGAGCCAGTGGCCGACCTCGTGGTTGACGATGAGGGCCCGGTAGTCGGCGAGCGGTCCGTGGAACTCGGGTGAACCGGTCTGCCAGCGCTTCAGGTTGACCATGACGTCGGTGCCCACGCGGCAGTTGACCTCGCCGTGGGTGTCGAGACCGCCCTTCCCGCAGATGCGGTCGGTGGTCGCGGGGGTGGCGATCCGGATCACCAGTCCCGCCGGGCCCTCGGCGACCTGGCGGAACGCATGCTCGCCGTGGTGCGTCCAGCCACGCGGCGCGGCCAGGATGCGGGCGATCTCGGCGGCGGCCCGGTCGGCGTCCAGCCCGGAGCCCTTCTCCACCTCCACCCGGTAGGCGTCGCCCGTGCCGGTCTCCGAGACGCCCGCGCGGGCGACCGTGAAGGTGGCGGACGCGGAGGACGTGCTCGGCCCGTGCCCGCCGTGCCACCGGATGCCCACGACGGCTGCCGCGACCAGCACCACCGGCACGACGGCCTTGACGAACAGCCGGCTCCGGCCGCGTTCCCGCCGCCCGCTCCGGCGCACCTCCCTCGCGGACATCCGCGCCCCTCCCCGGTCCTCGGTGGTTCCATCCCCGCTGTAAGGACCGAGGGCGGGGCCAATTGGTTCAGTCCACACGCATACGGGGTGGGCGCGGGGCCTGATTGCGGCGGAATGTCATGGTACGGACGGGCCGCCGAGGTACCGGCCCTTGGCGTCGTAGGGCCAGGCGTTGGAGACGCAGCCCTTGAGGCCGTAGATCTGCTGCATCATCGCGGGGGCGGTACGGCCCTTGCCGGGGCAGGTCTCGTGGCCGTGGCCCAGCCAGTGGCCGACCTCGTGGTTGATGATCAGGGCCCGGTAGTCGGCGAGCGGGCCGGCGAACTCCGGCGAACCGGTCTGCCAGCGCTTGAGGTTCACCATCACGGTCTCGCCCACCCGGCAGTTGACCTCGCCACGGGTGTGGAGACCCTGCGCCCCGCAGATGCGGTCGGTGGTCGCCGCGGTGGCGATACGGATCACCAGCCCGGCCGGCCCGGCCGACACCTGGTGGAACGAGTGCGCCCCGCCGTGCGCCCAGCCGCGCGGCGCGGTCAGGAACCCGGCGATCTGGGCGGCCGCCGCGTCCGGGTCGACGCCGGAACCGTCCTCGACCTCGACCCGGTAGGCGTTCCGGCCCCCGGACGAGGCGCCCGCGCGGGCGACCGTGAAGGTGCCCGGGCCGGACGCCGGGATACGGGGAGGCCGGGCGGTCGCGGAAGGTGAGGCAGAGGCGGACGCGGTGGCCCTCGGCTTCGCGGCGGGAGGGGGCGACGAGCCGGCCGGGCTCGCGTCCTGCCGGGGCTCAGGGGACTCCGGTGCGGCTGCGGCTGCCGACACGTCGTCCCCGCCGGCCCATCGGGGAGCGGCGATCACGGCGACGCCGATCAGCGCCGCCGGGACGAGGACCGCCGCCAGTACCCGTATCCGGCCGCGACGCCGGCGGTCCTGCCGGGAACGCCGGCTGTCGGCCCGCCCCCGCCGCTTCGCTCGGTGCCTGACTTGCTCAGCCGCCACGTACGGTGTGCTCCTTGTCTTCCATCGGGTGCTCGTCCGCGTACTTCACGAGCTTCAGGAACCGGGAGTCACCGGCCACGGCAGCCAGTTGTTCCACGGTGACCGGCGCCGACACCATCGAGGAACTGTCGCCGTCGACCGAGAGCCTGACGGTGCTGTCGCCGTAGACGAACCGGACGTCGACACCGGTGATCGTCCGCGAGCCGCTCCGGTCCCCTTCCGCACTCATGGCGCGGGCCTTGATACCACCCGGCAGCATGGCCGTCCTGCACCGGAGCCCCTTCGACGGGAGGTCGTGGCACGGTGGATCTGCGGGAACGGCGCCGGAACGGGCCCGCGGGCGTACCGAGAAGACGACCGGGAAGGCGTTGCCGTCCGATTCGCCCTGGTAACGGCTCACCGCCAGGTCGACCGGACGCACGGCGCCGAGCTGCTCGGAGAGCAGCGTGTCGAGCAGAAACGCGACCTGCTGCTGGAAGTCCTCCTGCCGGGTCCGTTCGGCCGCCGGCAGGTCGGCCATGGTCGTCTCACCGGGGGTCGGCTCGATGTGCACGGGGGCGGGGACGGGCGTGGCGGAGGGGACCGGTGAGGGGACGGCGGTGGGGGCGAGCGAGGAGGCGGCGGACGCGGTCCGCACCGGCTGCGTACCGGCGCCCGGTCCCCACAACGGCAGGAGGACGCCGAACACCCCGAGGGCCACCGCACCCGTCGCCCCCGCCCCGACGGCGGCACGGGCGCGGGTGCGGCGCCTGCGGCCCTGGACCAGGGCCACGGGCAGCAGGTCGGGCAGGGGCGGCGCGTCCTCGGCCGCCCGCTCCATGACGGCCCTGAGCAGCCGGCCCTCGGCCTCCGGGTCCGGCCCCCGGCCCAGGGAGCTATCCGTAAACAGGTCCATGACGGTCCTCCTCAGCTTCGGGTGGTGTAGAGGTGCGCGTCGCCCAGACGCGTGCGCAGCGTGGCGAGCGAGCGCGAGCACTGGCTCTTCACGGTGGACGGGCTGCAGCGCAGCAGCTCGGCGACCGTCTCCACGCTCAGGTCCTCCCAGTACCGCAGGACGACCATCGCCCGGGCACGGGCCGGGAGTTCGGCGAGCGCGGCCAGCAGGGTGACCGTCAGCTCGGGGCCGGGTGCGGGAGCCTGCGCGGCGATCGGCGTGTGGGCACGGAAGTCACGCAGCCGGCGCCGGCGCTCGGCGATGTAGGTACGGGTCAGCACGGTCCGGGCGTAGGCGTCCGGATGCTCGGCGGCGCTCGCCCGGTTCCAGTGCTGGAACAGTTTCGCCAGCGTCGTCTGGGTGAGATCGCGCGCGGCGTCGGCGTCCCCGCACAGCAGATACGCGGTGCGGTACAGCCGGCGCTGACTCGCGCGGGCGAACTCTTCGAAGCCAGTGGCGTCCGGTCTGCGTCCGGCGGTCATCCAGCCTCCTCTGCGGTCTGTCGGTGGTCACTACGCCTGTTACTGAGTGCCGACGGGCCGGAAAGGTTGAAGCCGGATCGCGATCGGTGTCCGGACGCCGGGACGGACAGCGGCTGGGCGGGGTCGCGCGGTCCCGCACCGGCCTTGTCACCGGTGGGCCGGATGCCCGGGGCGGATCCGGCGTGGTGGGCCTCCCGGATCCGGCACGCCGGGGCGCCGCACCGCTGATCGGCACCGCGGATCTCCCGGACAGCGGGCCCGCCCCGGCGCGGCGGGGCCGGGCTGCTTGAATGGGCGGGTGACCCGAGCCTCCCTGGACAAGCAGCCGCACGAAGTCGCCTCGATGTTCGACGACGTCGCGGCGAACTACGACCTCACCAACGACGTGCTCTCGCTCGGCCAGGCCCGGCTGTGGCGCAAGGAGGTCGCCGCGGCGGTGCACGCCCGGCCGGCGGAGAAGGTCCTCGACCTGGCCGCCGGGACGGCGACGTCCTCGCTGCCGTTCGCCGCGACCGGTGCGTACGTCGTGCCGTGCGACTTCTCCATCGGCATGCTGCGCGAGGGCAAGAAGCGCAACTCCTGGCTGCCCTTCACCGCGGGCGACGCCACGAAACTGCCGTTCCGCGACGCGTCGTTCGACGCGGTGACCATCTCCTTCGGGCTGCGCAACGTCCAGGACACGGACGCGGCACTGCGCGAGCTGTACCGGGTGACCAAGCCGGGCGGCCGGGTGGTCATCTGCGAGTTCTCCCAGCCGGTCTGGGCGCCGTTCCGGACCGTCTACACCGAGTACCTGATGCGGGCGCTGCCGCCGGTCGCGCGCGCGGTGTCGTCCAACCCCGACGCGTACGTCTACCTCGCCGAGTCGATCCGCGCCTGGCCCGACCAGGCCGGGCTCGCGGCCAGGCTCCAGCGGGCCGGCTGGTCGAAGGTCGCCTGGCGCAACCTCACCGGCGGCGTGGTCGCGCTGCACCGGGGCGTACGCGCCTGACGTCGCCGGACGCGGGCGCGCGAGGCCCGGGCGCGCGCGGCCACCACGTGCGAGCGCCCCGGGGTGTCACCGCTCCCGCTCCGGCCGGGGACGGCGCCTCCCGGGTGTCACCGCTCCGGTTCCGGGCGGAAGCACGGCGCCCCCTGCCCCGCCCGGGGCGTCAGCGTCGCAGCTCCAGCCGGAAGCACAGCGCCTCCTGCCCCGCCCGGGGCGTCGTGAAGCTCTCCGCCTGCTCCATGCCCAGCCGGCGGGCCACGGCGATCGACCGCTCGTTGAGCGCGTCGATCGTCGCCACCACCCGCTCCACCCCGGCCGCGCGCAGCCGCTCCAGGGTGAGGCGCGCGGCCGCGGTCGCGTAACCGCGGCCCCAGGCCGGCCGGGCCAGCCGCCAGCCGATCTCGATCTCGCCCACCGGCCCGTACGCGCTCTGCGGCCACGGCTGCGCACCCGTGAAACCGAGCACCTCGCCGCTCCCGTCGAGCACGGTCCAGAGGCAGTAGCCGAGTTCCGCGTCGTGTCTGCGCTGGCGGGCCGTCCACTCCTCGTACAGGGACAGCTCGTCGGACGTACCGCCGTGGAACTCCATCACCTCGGGGTCGTCGAAGGCGCGGTGCCAGGCCACCGCGTCCTCATCGGTCGGGACACGCAGCTGTACGACGGGGAGTGCGGGAGGCGCGAGCGACATCGGGGAGCCCTTCGGAGGGTGGGACAACAGGCCCCCATAGACTGCACGGGACATGTGCCGCGCGGCACGCGATTTCGAGTCTTCGGGAGATCCGACCGTGACCGAGCCCCTGTCCGAACACAGCGCGGACGTCATCGTCGTCGGGGCGGGCCCCGCCGGCTCCACCACCGCGTACTACCTCGCCAAGGCCGGACTCGACGTCCTCCTCCTGGAGAAGACCGCCTTCCCGCGCGAGAAGGTCTGCGGCGACGGACTCACCCCGCGCGCCACCAAGCAGCTCGTCTCCATGGGCATCGACATCTCCGAAGAGGCCGGCTGGCTGCGCAACAAGGGGCTGCGCATCATCGGCGGCGGCGTCCGGCTCCAGCTGGACTGGCCGGACCTCGCCTCGTACCCGGACTACGGACTGGTCCGCAAGCGCGACGACTTCGACGAGCAACTGGCCCGCCAGGCCCAGAAGGCCGGCGCGCGGCTGTACGAGCGCTGCAACGTCGGCGCCCCCGTCAAGGACGAGCGCACCGGCCGGATCACCGGGGTGCAGGCCAAGCTCGGCGAGGAGAAGACCCCGGTCACCTTCCACGCCCCCCTCGTCGTCGCCGCCGACGGCAACTCCACCCGGCTCTCCCTCGCGATGGGCCTGCACCGCCGCGAGGACCGCCCGATGGGTGTCGCGGTCCGTACGTACTTCACCTCGCCCCGCCACGACGACGACTACCTGGAGTCCTGGCTGGAACTCTGGGACCGGCGCGGCGCCGAGGACCGGCTGCTGCCCGGCTACGGCTGGATCTTCGGCATGGGCGACGGCACCTCCAACGTCGGCCTCGGCATCCTCAACTCCTCCTCCGCCTTCAGGGAGCTGGACTGGCGCGAGGTCCTCAAGGCGTGGTGCGCCTCCATGCCGGAGGACTGGGGCTACACCCCCGAGAACATGACGACGCCGATCCGGGGCGCCGCCCTGCCGATGGCCTTCAACCGCCAGCCGCACTACACCAAGGGCCTGCTGCTCGTCGGTGACGCGGGCGGCATGGTGAACCCGTTCAACGGCGAAGGCATCGCGTACGCCATGGAGTCGGGCCAGATCGCCGCGGACGTCATCGTCCAGGCCCACGCCCGCGCGACCCCGGCCCAGCGCGAACTGGCGCTGAACAACTACCCGAAGGTGCTCAAGGAGACCTACGGCGGCTACTACACGATGGGCCGCGCCTTCGTGAAGCTGATCGGCAACCCGAAGGTCATGAAGGTCGCCACCCAGCGCGGCCTCACGCACCCGCTGCTGATGAAGTTCACCCTGAAGATGCTCGCCAACCTCACCGACCCGATGGGCGGCGACGCGATGGACCGCATCATCAACGGGCTGGCGAAGGTCGCACCGAAGGCCTGAGCGGCCGGGTCCGGCGTCCTGAAGGTGCGCGGGTCCGGGCGGCATGCCGCCCGGACCCGCGCCCGTCGGACCGTCAGCGGGCCATCAGGGCGAAGACCCCCCAGCCGAGGTACTCACGCTGGTAGCGCGTGTAGCGGGCGGGCCCCGTGGTGAGCTCGGCCCGCACCTCGGCGGCCAGTTCGTCACCGGGATGACCGTCGAGCCAGCGGCGGAGGTTGAGCCACTGCGCCGCCTGGTACCGGTCCCAGCTGTCCTGGGACGCCAGCACCATCTCCACGACGTCGTAGCCGAGGTCGCCGAACCGCTCGATCAGCTCCGGCAGGACGAGGAAGTCCTCCTCGCCGCCGGCGAGGCAGGCTCGGGCGGTCTCCTGGTCCGGCACTTCCCGGCGCCAGTAGGGCTCGCCGATCAGCATCAGCCCGCCGGGCCGGAGACTGCGGCCCAGCAGTTCGGCCGTGCCGGCCACGCCGCCACCGATCCAGGTGGCGCCGACGCACGCGGCGAGATCGACCGGTTCGTCGGTGACGTAGCCCGAGGCGTCGCCGTGGACGAAGGCGACCCGGTCGGCGACACCGAGTTCGGCGGCCCGGGCCCGGGCCTTCTCGGTGAACACCGTGCTGATGTCCACCCCGGTCCCGGTGACGTCGTGGTCACGGGCCCAGGTGCACAGCATCTCGCCCGAACCGCTGGCGAGGTCGAGCACGCGCGTCCCGGGTGCCAGATGCAGTGCCTGGCCCAGAGCGGCGAGCTTGCCCGGGGTGAGCGGGTTGTGGATGCGGTGGCTGCTTTCACGAAGGGTGAAGATGCGTGGAAGATCCACGAGTGGTGTCCCCTAGGTTCGGTGTGGTCAGGGCGCTGGTGAGGGACGACCGACCGGAGTCGGCCGCCGCTGCTCGGACCGTCATCGAACACACCTCTTCTTCCGCGCGTACGGATGCTGAACCCGGCGAACCTAGACGTTCCGGGTTGCCGTCGCCACTGGTTTTGCCGGCCCGCGCGAACGGGGCGTGCCGAGCGCGCCCGGCGAAGCGTCCGGCGGCTTCCCCGGCCCGACCCGGCCCGGCGGCAGGGCGGGGCCGCCCGGCGCCCGGTGACGAGGGGGCTCTTCGCCCCGGTTCACAAGCTCCGGCGGACGGCGTCCGGCAGTCCCCGTGGCCGCCGGGGGTGGCGTCGCGCACCTGCCGGGAACGCCGAAGGGCCGCGGCTCCCGAGCGGGGGAGCGACGGCCCTTCGATGTGCGCCGAGGCGCTTGTGAATCCGTGAACTCAGAGGACGCGGACGGCGCCGGTGGGCATGTCGTAGTCCAGGGAGCGCTGCACCACACCGGTGGAGGAGTTCTGCGCCCCGACGAACTGGCCGCCGCCCACGTAGATCCCGACGTGGTACGCGCTGCCCGCGCTGCCCCAGAACAGGATGTCGCCCGGCTGCAGGTTGCTCAGCGAGACCTGGGTGCCGGCGGTCGACTGGCTCTGCGAGACGCGCGGCAGGTCGACGTTCACCGAGCGGTACGCGGCCTGGACGAGGCCGGAGCAGTCCCAGGAGTTCGGGCCGGTGCCGCCGGGCACGTACGCGTCGCCGACCTGCGCCTGCGCGAACGCGACGATGGCGGCCGCGGAGCCCGTGGCGGTGGAGGAGTAGGACACCGTGGTGGACGGCGAGGAGGAGCCGGTGGAGGCGCTCAGCGTCGTGCGCGCGGCGGAGCGGGAGGCGCGCTCGGCGGCCTCCGCCTTCGCGGCGGCTTCGGCCTTCTTCTTGGCCTCCGCCTTGCGGACCGCCTCGGCCTTGGCCGTCTTGGCGGCCTTCGCCGCGGTCGTGGCCGCGGCTTCCTCCTGGGCCTGCGTCTCCAGGTCCAGGGCGACCTGCTGGGTGGCCTCGGCGGAGGCCGCGACGGAGGTGGAGAGCCCGGCCGTGATGGTGGGCATCTCGATGGTCTGGGTCACCGGCTCGGCCTGGGCCGGACCGGCAGCGCCTGCGACCGCGATGGTGCTGAGGACGCCACCGGCAACTCCGGCCCGCAGCGCCGTCTTCGAGGCGTTTCGGCGGGGCTTCCGGTGGCTGGGTATGAGAGCGGTGTGGGACATAGGTACTAGCGCTATCAGGGCCTCAGGGGTCCCATCAAGAAACGTGTGTTGCGACACAGTTACGTCCGGAATCTGTGAATCCGCTTCCTGAGGGCCTTTATTGACGCCGTAACGGGCAAACCGGGCATGCTCGATCACGGCTGTGATCACGGGCTTTCGGCATTACGTCCGAATTGCCCGCCACTTACCACCCGTTCACACTGTTGGCCAAGCCCGCTTCTGTGGCGGACTCGGGGGCGTGATGCAGGTCACAGCATGGTCTCGACGTGACGGGCATACGAGGGCCCTGTGCGCGGAGGCCGCCGCCCGTGGAGAACTGGCCGCATGTGTCGACCCATTCGCCCGGTAGGGGGCGTATGCCGTGATGCGTCCACTTCGTTCCACGCGAACCCCCGGGCGGGTGACGCCGCGCCGATCCGGGAGCCGGGCGGTCTCTCTATCACCCGATCGCGTCCATGGCCAATTTGGCGTCCGGTGCTGTGGCTTGATAGAGCGACACCTCTTTGACCAGCGGTAACAGCGCCGAATGTCACGTCTCGTGATCACTCGGCCGCTTCGCGTACGAAGATCACCGCTCATCCGACTTCATGATCGTTCGTCAGGTGGTGGAGATCACAAAGACGTTGTCGTACCCCGTGTCGCAGATCACAGGACGGCAGGCATAGGATGCGGGGCAGTCGGGCTTGTGAACTGCCTCACATGTGCACGATCTTGGTGAGGTGGCGAGCCAGGTCGCCCGATGCGGTCCAACGGTCAAGGACGACTGGAAGGAGCGAGGAGCGTGAATGCCTACGCGCCCATCCTCGTGCTCGGCGCCCTCGGGGCAGGGTTTGCGATCTTCTCCGTGGTCAGTGCCACGCTTATCGGCCCCAAGCGGTACAACCGGGCGAAGCTCGAAGCGTACGAGTGCGGTATCGAACCCACCCCGACTCCAGCCGGAGGCGGCCGTTTTCCCATCAAGTACTACCTGACGGCGATGCTCTTCATCGTCTTCGACATCGAGATCGTCTTCCTCTATCCCTGGGCGGTCACCTTCGACGCCCTCGGGATCTTCGGGCTCGTCGAGATGCTGCTCTTCGTGCTCACCGTCTTCGTCGCCTACGCGTATGTGTGGCGTCGCGGCGGCCTGGAATGGGACTGAGGGGCTGAGGGGCACACATGGGACTCGAAGAGAAGCTGCCCAGCGGCTTCGTGCTGACCACTGTCGAGCAGGCCGCCGGCTGGGTACGGAAGTCCTCCGTCTTCCCGGCCACCTTCGGCCTCGCCTGCTGCGCCATCGAGATGATGACGACCGGGGCCGGGCGCTACGACCTGGCCCGGTTCGGCATGGAGGTGTTCCGCGGATCACCACGGCAGGCGGACCTGATGATCGTGGCCGGGCGGGTCAGTCAGAAGATGGCGCCCGTCCTGCGGCAGGTCTACGACCAGATGCCGAACCCCAAGTGGGTCATCTCCATGGGGGTTTGCGCGTCATCGGGCGGAATGTTCAACAATTATGCCATTGTTCAAGGTGTTGATCATATTGTCCCCGTTGACATCTATTTGCCGGGCTGCCCGCCGCGGCCCGAGATGCTGATGGACGCGATCCTCAAACTCCACCAGAAGATCCAGGGCTCCAAGCTCGGGGTCAACGCGCAGGAGGCCGCCCGCGAGGCGGAGGACGCGGCGCTCAAGGCACTGCCCCTGATCGAGATGAAGGGGCTGCTCCGGTGAGCGACGAGCAGAACGGCGCCAACGGCGTCCCCGTCCCGCGCGACGAGCACGGCGAGGTCATCGGCGTACGCAAGGGCATGTTCGGCGCCGAGAACGGCGGCGACACCTCCGGTTACGGCGGCCTCGTCCGCACCGTCGCCCTGCCGGGCGCCACCTCGCGCCCCTACGGCGGCTGGTTCGACGAGGTGGCCGACGAACTGGAAGGGGCCCTGGAGGAACAGGGCCTGCTCCCCGGCAACGCCATCGAGAAGACGGTCGTCGACCGCGACGAGCTCACCTTCCACATCGCCCGCGAGCACCTGCCCACCGTCGCCCGGACCCTGCGCGACGACCCGGCCCTGCGCTTCGAGCTCTGTACGGGGGTGAGCGGCGTCCACTTCCCCGGGGACAAGGGACGCGAGCTGCACGCCGTCTACCACCTGCGCTCGATCACCCACGGCCGGCTCATCCGGCTGGAGGTGTCCGCGCCGGACAGCGACCGGCACATCCCGTCCCTCGTCGCGGTCTACCCGACCAACGACTGGCACGAGCGCGAGACCTACGACTTCTTCGGGCTCGTCTTCGACGGGCACCCCGCCCTCACCCGGATCATGATGCCGGACGACTGGCAGGGCTTCCCGCAGCGCAAGGACTACCCGCTCGGCGGCATCGCCGTCGAGTACAAGGGCGCCCAGATCCCGGCTCCGGACCAGCGGAGGTCGTACTCCTGATGACCACTCCCCACGCGACACCCCGTGCGACCACCGAGGGGACTGTATATACAGTCACCGGCGGCGACTGGGACGAGGTCGTCGAATCCGCGGTCAACTCCGACGACGAGCGCATCATCGTCAACATGGGTCCCCAGCACCCGTCCACCCACGGCGTGCTCCGGCTGATCCTGGAGATCGACGGCGAGACCGTCACCGAGGCCCGCTGCGGCATCGGCTACCTCCACACCGGCATCGAGAAGAACCTCGAATTCCGCAACTGGACGCAGGGCACCACCTTCGTCACGCGCATGGACTACCTGACGCCGTTCTTCAACGAGACGGCGTACTGCCTGGGGGTCGAGAAGCTCCTCGGCATCGAGGACCAGATCCCCGACCGGGCCACCGTCCTGCGCGTGCTGCTGATGGAGCTCAACCGGATCTCTTCGCACCTGGTGTGCATCGCCACCGGCGGCATGGAGCTCGGCGCCACCACGATCATGATCTACGGCTTCCGCGATCGTGAACTCGTTCTCGATCTGTTCGAGCTCATCACCGGCCTGCGCATGAACCACGCGTTCGTGCGCCCCGGCGGACTCGCCCAGGACCTGCCCCCGGGGGCGGTCGACCAGCTGCGCGAGTTCGTGAAGACCATGAAGAAGAACCTGCCGGAGTACGACAAGCTCGCCACCGGCAACCCCATCTTCAAGGCCCGCATGCAGGACGTCGGCTACCTCGACCTCACCGGCTGCATGGCGCTCGGCGCCACCGGTCCGATCCTGCGCTCCGCCGGACTCCCGCACGACCTGCGCAAGACCGACCCCTACTGCGGGTACGAGAACTACGAGTTCGACGTCCCCACGGCGGACAGCTGCGACGCCTACGGCCGCTTCCTCATCCGTCTGGAGGAGATGCGACAGTCGCTGCGGATCGTCGAGCAGTGCATCGACCGGCTCGCGCCCGGGCCGGTCATGGTCGCCGACAAGAAGATCGCCTGGCCCGCGCAGCTCGCGCTCGGACCGGACGGACTCGGCAACTCGCTCGACCACATCAAGAAGATCATGGGCACCTCCATGGAGGCCCTGATCCACCACTTCAAGCTGGTGACCGAGGGCTTCCGGGTCCCGGCCGGGCAGACGTACACCGCGGTCGAGTCACCCAAGGGCGAACTCGGCGTGCACGTCGTCTCGGACGGCGGCACCCGCCCCTACCGGGTCCACTTCCGCGACCCGTCCTTCACCAACCTCCAGGCCATGGCGGCGATGTGCGAGGGCGGCCAGGTCGCCGACGTCATCGTCGCCGTCGCATCCATCGACCCCGTGATGGGAGGCGTCGACCGGTGACCGAAGCACGCGAAGTCAGTCTGGGGATGCCGCAGCTCCCCGCCCCCGCCTACCCGGCCGAGGTGCGCGCCCGGCTCGAAGCGGATGCGAAGGAGGTGATCGCCCGCTACCCCGACAGCCGCTCCGCGCTGCTGCCGCTGCTGCACCTCGTGCAGTCCGAGGAGGGGTACGTCTCGCGTACGGGCATGGCGTTCTGCGCCGACGTGCTCGGCCTCACCACCGCCGAGGTCACCGCGGTCGCCACCTTCTACACGATGTACCGGCGCAAGCCGAGCGGCGAGTACCAGGTCGGCGTCTGCACCAACACGCTCTGCGCGGTGATGGGCGGCGACGCGATCTTCGACCGGCTCAAGGAGCACCTCGGCGTCGGCAACGACGAGACGACCGAGGACGGCAAGGTCACCCTCGAACACATCGAGTGCAACGCGGCCTGCGACTTCGCGCCCGTCGTGATGGTGAACTGGGAGTACTTCGACAACCAGACGCCCGAGAGCGCGACGCGGCTCGTCGACGACCTGATCGCCGGACGCACCGTCGAGCCGACCCGCGGCGCCCCGCTCTGCTCGTACAAGGAGACGGCCCGGATACTGGCCGGCTTCCCCGACGAGCGCCCAGGCGCCGTCGCGGCGTCCGGCGGCGCGGGACCCGCCTCGCTCATCGGCCTGAAGCTGGCCAAGGGCGAGGCCGCACCGCGGGCCCGCGTGGTGAGCCCGCGCGGCGAGGCCCCGCGCGACGAACCGCAGAAGGGCGCCGAACACCTCAGCTCCCATGACGCGCCACAGCAGACCTCGGCCTCCGACCCGGCCCACCCGGCCGGTCCCGCCGCCGAGGAGGGGGAGTGATGACGTTGGCCGCCGAAATCGACAAGAACGGGACCAGTCCCGAGAAGCTGCTCGCGCCGGTCCTGTCCGCCTTCTGGGACGAACCGGAGTCCTGGACCCTGGAGACCTACCGTCGCCACGACGGGTACGAGGGGCTGCGCAAGGCGCTGGCCATGTCGCCGGACGACCTCATCGCGTACGTCAAGGACTCCGGTCTGCGCGGCCGCGGCGGCGCCGGCTTCCCCACCGGGATGAAGTGGCAGTTCATCCCGCAGGGCGACGGCAAGCCGCACTACCTGGTGGTCAACGCCGACGAGTCGGAGCCCGGGACCTGCAAGGACATCCCCCTCCTCTTCGCCAACCCGCACAGCCTGATCGAAGGCATCGTGATCGCCTGTTACGCGATCCGCTCCTCGCACGCCTTCATCTACCTGCGCGGCGAAGTCGTCCCCGTCCTGCGGCGGCTGCACGAGGCCGTGCGCGAGGCGTACGAGGCGGGCTATCTCGGTACGAACATCATGGGCTCCGGACTCGATCTGGAACTCACCGTGCACGCGGGCGCCGGTGCGTACATCTGCGGTGAGGAGACCGCACTGCTCGACTCGCTGGAAGGACGCCGCGGCCAGCCCCGGCTGCGCCCGCCCTTCCCCGCCGTCGCCGGCCTGTACGCCTGCCCCACTGTGGTGAACAACGTCGAGTCCATCGCCTCGGTTCCCGCGATCCTGAACCGGGGCAAGGACTGGTTCAAGTCGATGGGCAGCGAGAAGTCCCCGGGCTTCACGCTGTACTCGCTCAGCGGACACGTCGCCGGACCCGGCCAGTACGAGGCCCCGCTCGGCATCACGCTGCGCCAGCTCCTCGACATGAGCGGCGGCATGCGCCCCGGCCACCGGCTCAAGTTCTGGACCCCGGGCGGCTCCTCCACGCCCATGTTCACCGAGGAGCACCTCGACGTGCCCCTCGACTACGAGGGCGTCGGCGCCGCCGGATCCATGCTCGGCACCAAGGCGCTCCAGTGCTTCGACGAGACCACCTGCGTGGTCAGGGCCGTCACCCGCTGGACCGAGTTCTACGCCCACGAGTCCTGCGGCAAGTGCACACCGTGCCGCGAGGGCACGTACTGGCTCGTCCAGTTGCTCCGCGACATCGAGGCGGGCAAGGGACAGATGGCCGACCTCGACAAGCTGAACGACATCGCCGACAACATCAACGGCAAGTCGTTCTGCGCCCTCGGCGACGGCGCCGCCTCGCCGATCTTCTCCTCGCTGAAGTACTTCCGCGAGGAGTACGAGCAGCACATCACCGGCAAGGGCTGCCCCTTCGATCCGGCCAGGTCGACCGTGTGGGCCGACGACAAGAACGCATCCCAGGGGGTGAACGCATGACAGTCACCACGAGTGCGCCCTCCGGGGGCGGCGAGGCGGCGCTCCCGCCCGAGGACCTGGTCACGCTGACCATCGACGGCATCGAGATCAGCGTGCCCAAGGGCACCCTGGTCATCCGGGCCGCCGAACTCCTCGGCATCGAGATCCCGCGCTTTTGCGACCACCCCCTCCTCGACCCGGCCGGCGCCTGTCGCCAGTGCATCGTCGAGGTCGAGGGCCAGCGCAAGCCGATGGCGTCCTGCACCATCACCTGCACCGACGGCATGGTCGTCAAGTCGCAGCTCACCTCGCCGGTCGCGGACAAGGCGCAGCGCGGCGTGATGGAACTGCTGCTCATCAACCACCCGCTGGACTGCCCGGTCTGCGACAAGGGCGGCGAGTGCCCGCTGCAGAACCAGGCGATGTCGCACGGCGATCCGACCTCCCGCTTCGACGGGAAGAAGCGGACGTACGAGAAGCCCGTCCCGATCTCCACCCAGGTGCTGCTGGACCGTGAGCGGTGCGTGCTCTGCGCGCGCTGCACCCGGTTCTCCAACCAGGTGGCGGGCGACCCGATGATCGAGCTGATCGAGCGCGGCGCGCTCCAGCAGGTCGGCACCGGTGTGGGCGACCCGTTCCAGTCGTACTTCTCCGGCAACACCATCCAGATCTGCCCCGTCGGGGCGCTGACCTCGGCGGCGTACCGCTTCCGCTCCCGCCCCTTCGACCTGGTGTCGACCCCCTCGGTGTGCGAGCACTGCGCCGGGGGCTGCGCCACCCGCACCGACCACCGGCGCGGCAAGGTCATGCGGCGCCTCGCCTCCAACGACCCCGAGGTCAACGAGGAGTGGCTCTGCGACAAGGGCCGCTTCGGCTTCCGCTACGCCCAGCAGCGCGACCGTCTCACCACTCCGCTGGTGCGCAACGAGGCCGGTGAGCTGGAACCGGCGAGCTGGCCCGAGGCGCTGGCCGTCGCGGCCGCCGGACTCTCCGCCGCACGCGGCAGGACCGGGGTCCTCACGGGCGGCCGGCTGACCGTCGAGGACGCGTACGCGTACAGCAAGTTCGCCCGGGTCGCCCTGGACACCAACGACATCGACTTCCGGGCCCGGGTGCACAGCGGCGAGGAGGCCGACTTCCTGGCCGCCCGGGTCGCCGGGCGCGGCCGCGACCTGGACGGCGGCGGGGTCACGTACACCTCGCTGGAGAAGGCCCCGACCGTGCTGCTGGTCGGGTTCGAGTCCGAGGAGGAGGCGCCCGGCGTGTTCCTGCGGCTGCGCAAGGCGCACCGCAAGCACGGACAGCGCACCTTCGCCGTCGCCTCGCACGCGACGCGCGGGCTCACCAAGGCGGGTGGCACGCTGCTGCCCGCCGCCCCGGGCACCGAGACGGAATGGCTGGACGCCATCGCGGGCGGTGTCGGCCTGGACGGCGACGGAGCCGCCGCGGCCGAGGCGCTGCGCGGTGAAGGCGCCCTGATCGTGGTCGGCGAACGACTGGCAGGCGTGCCGGGCGGGCTGACCGCGGCGGTACGGGCGGCGACCGCGACCGGGGCCACCCTGGTGTGGATCCCGCGCCGGGCCGGCGAGCGCGGTGCGGTGGAGGCGGGCGCGCTCCCGTCGCTGCTGCCCGGCGGCCGGCCGGCCACCGACCCACGGGCCAGGGAGGAGGTGGCGGCCGTCTGGGGCGTCGCCGAACTCCCGTCCCGCTTCGGCCGCGACACCGGCCAGATCGTCGAGGCCGCGGCCACCGGCGAGCTGGGCGCGCTGCTCGTCGCCGGTGTCGAGCCCGCCGACCTGCCCGATCCGGCGCGCGCCCTGGAGGCCCTGGACCAGGTCGGTTTCCTGGTCTCCCTGGAGCTCCGCCCCAGCGAGGTCACCGACCGCGCCGACGTGGTGTTCCCGGTCGCCGCGGTCGCCGAGAAGTCCGGCACCTTCCTCAACTGGGAGGGCAGGGCGCGGATGTTCGAGGCCGCGCTGAAGCCCGAGCAGATGACGCGGAACCTCGCGCCGGGCGACGCCCGGGTGCTGCACATGCTGGCCGACGCGCTCGACGTCCACTTCGCGCTGCCGGACCTGAAGTCCGTACGCCGCGAGCTGGACCGGCTGGGCGGTGGGCAGGGTACGCACGCGGAGGACCCGCGTGCCTCGGCGCAGCCGCTGCCCAGGCCCGGCGACGGGGAGGCGATCCTCGCGGGCCACCGGATGCTGCTCGACCTGGGCCGGCTCCAGGAGGGCGACACGGCGCTGGCCGGGACACGGCACGCCGCGGTCGCCCGGCTCTCCGCCGCCACCGCGGCCGAGGCCGGCGTCAAGGACGGCGATCTGCTGGCCGTCTCCGGGCCGGCGGGAAGCCTGAGCCTTCCGCTGCGGGTCACCGAGATGCCGGACCGGGTGGTCTGGGTGCCGCTGAACTCCGTGGGGCGCGGCGTCCCGGCCGACACCGGGGTCCAGCCCGGCGGTCTGGTCCGGATCGGCCCCGCCGCACCCGGCATTCCCGACGTCACACCGGAGGTGGGGGCGTGAGTGCCTTCGCTCAACTGGCCGCGGCCCCGCACGGCGCCGTGCTCGCCGCCGAGGACCTGTCGATGTTCGGCACCGACCCCTGGTGGCTCGTCGTCGTCAAGGCGGTGTTCTGCTTCGCGTTCCTGATGGTGACCGTGCTCTTCTCCATCGTGTGGGAGCGCAAGGTCGTCGCCTGGATGCAGCTGCGCATCGGCCCCAACCGGCACGGGCCCTGGGGCATGCTCCAGTCCCTCGCCGACGGCGTGAAGCTGATGCTGAAGGAAGACGTCATCGTCAAGCGGGCGGACAAGGTCGTCTACGTCCTCGCCCCGATCGTCGCGGCCATCCCGGCGTTCATGGCGATCGCGGTCATCCCGTTCGGGCCGTCCGGCAACGAGGTGTCGATCTTCGGGCACCGTACGGCGATGCAGCTCACCGACCTGCCGATCGCGATGCTCTACATCCTCGCGGTCGCCTCGGTCGGCATCTACGGCATCGTGCTGGCGGGCTGGTCCTCCGGATCGACGTACCCGCTGCTCGGCGGGCTCCGCTCCTGCGCGCAGATGATCTCGTACGAGATCGCGATGGGCGCCGCGTTCGCCTCGGTCTTCCTCTACTCCGGGTCGATGTCGACCTCGAAGATCGTGGAGGCGCAGGAGGACCGCTGGTTCATCATCCTGCTGCCGGTCTCCTTCATCATCTACATCGTCACGATGGTCGGTGAGACCAACCGCGCCCCGTTCGACATGCCGGAGTCCGAGGGCGACCTGGTCGGTGGCTTCAACACCGAGTACTCGTCGATCAAGTTCGCGATGTTCATGCTCGCCGAGTACGTCAACATGGTGACCGTCTCCGCCGTCTCCACGACCTTGTTCCTGGGCGGCTGGCGGGCCCCGTGGCCGATCAGCACCTTCTGGGAGGGCGCGAACCACGGCTGGTGGCCGATGCTCTGGTTCGTCCTCAAGGTCCAGCTGCTGCTGTTCTTCTTCATCTGGCTGCGCGGCACGCTTCCCCGGGTCCGCTACGACCAGCTGATGAAGCTGGGCTGGAAGGTCCTGATCCCGGTCTCCGTGGTCTGGCTGATGCTGGTCGCGACGGTGCGGGCGCTGCGCAACGAGGGCTACGACTTCTCGAGGATCTTGCTCTACGTGGCCGGCGCCGTGATCGCGGTCCTGCTGATCTCCTTCGTCGTCGACATGTTCCGCGACAAGAAGGGCCGGGAAGCCGCGGCCCACGCGGAACCCGAGCCGGCGTTCGACCCGATGGCGGGCGGATTCCCGGTGCCGCCCCTGCCGGGACAGACCCTGCCGCCCGTGCCGCGGCGCACGCCCCGCCGTGAGCGGGAGCTCGTTGTCAGTGGTGGCGTGGATACTCAGAGTGACGGTGATCCGAGTGACGGAAAGGAGGCCGGCGGTGTCTGAACTGCCTGAGTCGCCGGGGTCCAAGAGGCCGGCGAAGTCCACCGGACCGACGGGGCCGGCCGCGCCCTCGGGGGCCTCCGGGTCCTCGCGGTCCGCGCAGTCCTCGCAGTCCTCGCAGTCCTCGGAGTCTTCGGAGGACAAGTTCCAGAATCCGGTGGCCGGCTTCGGCGTGACCTTCAAGGCCATGTTCAAGAAGCGGCTGACCGAGCAGTATCCGGAGACGCCGAAGGTGACGGCGCCGCGCTTCCACGGCCGGCACCAGCTCAACCGCCACCCGGACGGCCTGGAGAAGTGCGTCGGCTGCGAGCTGTGCGCCTGGGCCTGCCCGGCGGACGCGATCTACGTCGAGGGCGCGGACAACACCGACGAGGAGCGCTACTCCCCGGGGGAGCGCTACGGCCGCGTCTACCAGATCAACTACGCGCGCTGCATCTTCTGCGGACTGTGCATCGAGGCCTGCCCGACCCGGGCGCTGACGATGACCAATGAGTTCGAGCTCGCCAACACCACCCGCGAGAGCCTCATCTACACCAAGGACGAGCTGCTCGCGGGCCTGGAGGAAGGCATGGTCGACAGCCCGCACGCGATCTTCCCCGGCATGGACGAACAGGACTACTACCGGGGCCTGGTGACCGAGGCCGCCCCCGGTACGGAGCGCCAGGTCGCCGTGTCCAAGGGCGAGAAGCCCGACGACGGGGCCGGCGAGAGCAACGGCGCGGAGCAGGAGGCGGACGCATGACCGGCCTGGCCGCAGCGGCCTCCCAGACCTCGACCGGCGAGGCCTTCCAGTTCTGGGTGCTCGGGACGGTCGCCGTGATCGGCGCCCTGTCCACCGTGCTGATGAAGAAGGCGGTGCACAGCGCGCTGAGCCTCGCCGGGACCATGATCATCCTGGCGGTGTTCTACCTCGCCAACGGCGCCTACTTCCTCGGCGTCGTCCAGATCGTCGTCTACACCGGCGCGATCATGATGCTGTTCCTCTTCGTGGTCATGCTCGTGGGTGTCACGGCGGCGGACTCGCTGAAGGAGACCCTCAAGGGCCAGCGCTGGCTCGCCGCCGGATGCGGGCTCGGCTTCGGCGTCCTGCTGATCGCCGGCATCGGCAACGCCTCGCTGAACAGCTTCAACGGGCTGGGCGCCGCCAACGCCGCACACGGCGGAAACGTGGAGGGGCTCGCCAGCCTCATCTTCACCAAGTACGTCTTCGCCTTCGAGATCACCGGCGCCCTGCTGATCACCGCCACGGTCGGCGCGATGGTGCTCACGCACCGCGAGCGCACCGAACGGGCCAAGACCCAGCGGGAGATGTCCGAGGAGCGCGTGCGCGGCAAGCACCTGCCTCCGCTGCCCGCCCCCGGCGTCTACGCCCGGCACAACGCCGTGGACATCGCCGGACTGCTCCCGGACGGCACACCGTCCGAACTCACCGTCATGCAGACGCTGCGCAAGCGCGGCCAGATGCGCGATGTGTCCAACGAGTCGCTGGCCGGCCTCAAGGCACTGGAGCAGCGCTCCGGTGAGCGGCTCGGCCGGGACAGCGCAGAAGAAGAGGAGGTCGCCAAGTGAATCCGGTCAACTACCTCTATCTCGCCGCTCTGCTGTTCACCATCGGCGCGGCCGGGGTCCTGATCAGGCGGAACGCGATCGTGGTGTTCATGTGCGTGGAGCTGATGCTCAACGCCTGCAACCTCGCGTTCGTCACCTTCTCCCGGATGCACGGCAATCTCGACGGCCAGATCATCGCCTTCTTCACGATGGTCGTCGCCGCCGCGGAGGTCGTGGTCGGGCTCGCGATCATCGTGTCGCTGTTCCGCTCCCGCCACTCGGCCTCGGTCGACGACGCCAGCCTGATGAAGCTGTAGAGGGGCGCTGGACCCAATGAACGCAGAGAACCTGATCGCGCTGCTCGTCGCGGCGCCCCTGCTCGGAGCGGCGGTGCTGCTCTGCGGCGGCCGGCGGCTGGACCGCGCGGGCCACTGGCTCGGCACGCTGTTCGCCGCCGCCTCCTTCGTCGTCGCCGTCGTGCTCTTCGCCGACATGCTGGGCAAGAGCGCCGACGACCGTGCGCTGCACCAGATGCTGTTCAGCTGGATTCCGGTCGAGGGCTTCCAGGCCGACGTGGCCTTCCAGCTCGACCAGCTGTCGATGACCTTCGTCCTGCTGATCACCGGTGTGGGCACGCTGATCCACATCTACTCGATCGGCTACATGGAGCACGACGAGCGCCGGCGCCGCTTCTTCGGCTATCTGAACCTGTTCCTCGCGGCGATGCTGATCCTGGTCATCGCCGACAACTACCTGCTGCTGTACGTCGGGTGGGAGGGCGTCGGTCTGGCGTCGTACCTGCTCATCGGCTTCTGGCAGCACAAGCCCAGCGCGGCCACCGCCGCCAAGAAGGCGTTCCTGGTCAACCGGGTCGGCGACATGGGCCTGTCGATCGCGATCATGCTGATGTTCACCACCTTCGGCACGTTCGCCTTCGGGCCCGTCCTCGAAGCGACCGGGGAGACGAGCGAGGGCAAGCTGACGGCGATCGGCCTGATGCTGCTGCTCGCGGCCTGCGGCAAGTCCGCCCAGGTGCCGCTGCAGTCCTGGCTCGGTGACGCGATGGAGGGCCCGACCCCGGTCTCGGCCCTGATCCACGCCGCCACCATGGTCACGGCCGGTGTCTATCTCATCGTCCGCTCCGGCGCGATCTTCAACGCCGCACCGGACGCACAGCTCGTCGTCGTGGTCGTCGGAGCGGTCACGCTCCTCTTCGGTGCGATCGTCGGTTGCGCGAAGGACGACATCAAGAAGGCCCTCGCCGGGTCGACGATGTCGCAGATCGGCTACATGATCCTGGCCGCGGGCCTCGGACCGATCGGCTACGTCTTCGCGATCATGCATCTGGTGACGCACGGCTTCTTCAAGGCCGGGCTCTTCCTCGGCGCCGGTTCGGTCATGCACGGCATGAACGACGAGGTCGACATGAGGAGGTACGGCGGCCTGCGGAAGTACATGCCGGTCACCTTCGTCACCTTCGGCCTCGGCTACCTCGCGATCATCGGCTTCCCCGGTCTGTCCGGCTTCTTCTCCAAGGACAAGATCATCGAGGCGGCGTTCGCCAAGGGCGGCACCGAGGGTTGGATCCTCGGGGCCGTGACCCTGCTGGGTGCCGCGATCACCGCGTTCTACATGACGCGCGTGATGCTGATGACGTTCTTCGGCGAGGAGCGCTGGCGCCGGGCCCGGACACCGTCACCCGCCGAGTCCGACGTGGAGCCCGCCGCCGAGACGCGCGGCGAGCACGCCGAGCCGCATCCGCACGAGTCCCCGAAGTCGATGACGATCCCCATGATCATCCTCGCGTTCGGCTCGGTGTTCGCCGGAGGCTTCTTCTCCATCGGCGACCGCTTCCTGCACTGGCTGGAGCCCGTCACCGGACACAGCCACGGGGACGCCCCGGTCAGCGCGACCACCGTCACCACCGCCACCATGGTGGTGCTCGTCATCGGCGTCGCGATCGCCTGGGCGATGTACGGACGCCGGCCGGTGCCCGCGATCGCCCCGCGCGGCTCGCTGCTCACCCGGGCGGCCCGCCGCGACCTCCTCCAGGACGACTTCAACCACGTGGTCCTGGTCCGCGGCGGCGAGCACCTCACCCGCTCCCTGGTCTACGTCGACCACTCCCTGGTCGACGGCGTCGTCAACGGCACGGCCGCCTCGATGGGCGGGCTCTCCGGCCGGCTGCGCAGACTGCAGAACGGCTACGCCCGCACCTACGCGGTCTCGATGTTCGGCGGTACGGCGGTTGTCATCGCCGCGACCCTGCTGATGAGGGCGGTCTGATCACATGTCCTTTCCCCTCCTGACAGCGACGGCGGCGCTCCCGGCGATCGGCGCGGTGGCCACCGCCGCCGTCCCGGCGGCCCGGCGCACCGCCGCCAAGTGGCTGGCGCTCGCCTTCTCGCTGGGCACCCTCGTCCTGGCGGGCATCGCGCTCGTCCGGTTCGAGCCCGGCGGCAGCCGCTACCAGCTCACCGAATCGCACGCCTGGATCAAGGACTTCGGCGTGCGGTACGAGCTGGGGGTGGACGGCATCGGGCTGGCGCTCATGGCGCTCACCGCCCTGCTGATCCCCTTCGTCATCCTGGCCGGCTGGCACGACGCCGACCCCCTGGAGACGAACTCCTCGCGCTGGCGCCCCACGCAGGGCTTCTTCGCCCTGATCCTGATGGTCGAAGCGATGGTGGTCCTCTCCTTCGTGGCCACCGACGTCTTCCTCTTCTACATCCTGTTCGAAGCCATGCTCATCCCGATGTACTTCCTCATCGGCGGCTTCGGGGACCGGGCCCACTCCGGGAGCGACGAGAACGCGTCGGCCCAACGTTCGTACGCGGCCGTCAAGTTCCTCCTCTACAACCTGGTCGGCGGCCTCATCATGCTGGCCGCGGTCATCGGGCTCTACGTGGTGACGGGGACGTTCTCGCTCTCCGAGATCGCCGCCGCCCGGGCGGACGGCTCGCTCTCCATGGCGACGAGCACCGAGCGCTGGCTCTTCCTCGGGTTCTTCTTCGCCTTCGCGGTGAAGGCCCCGCTGTGGCCGCTGCACACCTGGCTGCCCAACGCCATGGGCGAGGCGACCACCCCCGTCGCCGTGCTGATCACCGCGGTCGTCGACAAGGTCGGCACCTTCGCGATGCTGCGCTTCTGCCTCCAGCTCTTCCCGGAGGCCAGCAAGTGGGCCACGCCGGTGGTCCTGGTCCTGGCACTGATCAGCATCGTGTACGGGGCGCTGCTCGCCGTCGGTCAGCGCGACATCAAGCGGCTGATCGCCTACGCGTCGATCTCGCACTTCGGCTTCATCATCCTGGGCATCTTCGCGATGACCAGTCAGGGCCAGTCGGGCGCGACGCTCTACATGGTCAACCACGGCATCTCGACCGCCGCGCTGATGCTGGTGGCGGGCTTCCTGATCACCCGGCGCGGCTCGCGGCTCATCGCCGACTACGGCGGAGTGCAGAAGGTGGCCCCGGTCCTGGCCGGCACCTTCCTGATCGGCGGACTGGCCACGCTGTCGCTGCCGGGGCTCGCCCCGTTCGTCAGTGAGTTCCTGGTCCTGGTCGGCGCGTTCGCCGCGTACCCGGCGGTCGGCATCATCGCCACCACCGGGATTGTGCTCGCCGCGATCTACGTCCTCGTCCTCTACCAGCGGACGATGACGGGACCGGTCAAGGCCGAGGTGCAGGGCATGGCGGACCTCAAGGTCCGTGAGCTGGTGGTGGTCGTCCCGCTGATCGCTCTGCTGATCTTCCTGGGCGTCTACCCGAAGCCGCTGACGGAGATCGTCAACCCGGCGGTGCAGCACACCATGTCGGACGTACAGAAGAAGGACCCCCAGCCCGAGGTGGAGGCCGCCAAGTGAGCGCAACAGCTGTCCACAACCTGTGGACAAGGGCGGGCGAGGTGACGACGGCCGCCCCGGACCAGAAGTTCAAGGCACCGGTCATCGAGTACACCCAGCTGACGCCGGTCCTGATCGTGATCGGAGTCGCCGTCCTGGGCGTGCTCGTCGAGGCCTTCGTGCCGCGCCGGGCCCGCTACTACACCCAGGTGTTCCTGACCGTCGTCGCCCTGGTCGCCGCTTTCGCCGCGGTGATCGGCCTGGCGGCCTCCGGATACGGGACGACCAAGGCCCACATCGCCGCGATGGGCGCCATCGCCGTCGACGGACCCGCCCTGTTCCTGCAGGGCGTCATCCTGCTGACGTCGCTGGCCGCCGTCTTCACCTTCGCCGAGCGGCGGCTCGACCCCGAGTCGCACGGCAGCAGGGTCGACTCGTTCGCCGCGCAGGCCGCGTCGGTCCCCGGCAGCGACAGCGAGAAGGCCGCGGTCAAGGCCGGGTTCACCACCACCGAGGTCTTCCCGCTGGTCCTCTTCTCGGTGGCCGGCATGCTGGTCTTCCCGGCCGCCAACGATCTGCTGACGCTGTTCGTGGCCCTGGAAGTCTTCTCCCTGCCGCTCTACCTCCTGTGCGCCGTCGCCCGCCGCAAGCGGCTGATGTCGCAGGAAGCCGCGGTGAAGTACTTCCTGCTCGGCGCCTTCTCCTCGGCGTTCCTGCTGTTCGGGATCGCCCTGCTCTACGGGTACGCGGGCTCCGTCTCGTACGCGCGGATCGCCACCGTCGTCGACGGCTCCATCCAGCAGATCGACCCGGCGCTCGCCGACACCATGGGCAACGACGCGCTGCTGCTGATCGGCGGCGCGATGATCCTGACCGGTCTGCTCTTCAAGGTCGGCGCCGTCCCGTTCCACATGTGGACCCCGGACGTCTACCAGGGCGCCCCGACCCCGGTCACCGGCTTCATGGCCGCCGCCACGAAGGTCGCCGCCTTCGGCGCGCTGCTGCGCCTGCTGTACGTGGTGCTGCCGGGCCTCACCTGGGATCTGCGCCCCGTCATGTGGGGCGTCGCGATCGTCACGATGGTGGGTGGCGCGGTCGTCGCCATCACCCAGACCGACATCAAGAGGCTGCTGGCCTACTCCTCGATCGCGCACGCCGGATTCATCCTGGCCGGTGTCATCGCGGCCACTCCGCAGGGCATCTCATCGGTGCTCTTCTACCTGGCGACGTACTCGTTCGTGACGGTCGGCGCCTTCGCCGTCGTCACCCTCGTGCGTGACGCGGGCGGCGAGGCGACGCACCTGTCGAAGTGGGCCGGGCTCGGCCGGCGCTCCCCGCTGGTCGCCGCGGTCTTCGCGGTGTTCCTGCTGGCGTTCGCCGGTATCCCCCTCACCTCGGGCTTCGCGGGGAAGTTCGCGGTGTTCAAGGCCGCGGCCGAGGGTGGTGCGAGCGGGCTGGTCGTCGTCGGTGTGATCTCCTCGGCGATCGCGGCCTTCTTCTACATCCGGGTCATCGTGCTGATGTTCTTCAGCGAGCCGAAGGCGGACGGCCCCACGGTCGCCGTCCCGTCCCCGCTGACGATGACCACGATCGCGGTCGGCGTCGCGGTCACCCTGGTGCTGGGCCTGGCCCCGCAGTACTTCCTGGACCTGGCGAGCCAGGCGGGAGTGTTCGTCAGGTAGCCGGACGCACCACTGCCGGGACAGCGCCGGACGGGCTTGGAAGTCAAGCCCGTCCGGCGCTGTCGTAGGCGGCGCTTATCGTGGCAGGGGAGAGCGCAGGGACAGAACGGGACGGATGTCGGGGGACAGAGCGATGGTCGGGACGGGCATGACGGACGTGACAGACGTGGTACCAGGTGTGACCGAGAGCGAGGCGCGGCAGACGCTCCACCGGGTTTTCGGGTACGAGACGTTCCGCGGCGAGCAGGAAGCGGTCGTCGACCACGTGGTGGCGGGCGGGGACGCCGTCGTCCTCATGCCGACCGGTGGCGGCAAGTCCCTCTGCTACCAGATCCCGGCCCTGGTCAGGCGGGGCACGGGCATCGTCATCTCGCCGCTGATCGCGCTGATGCAGGACCAGGTGGACGCGCTGCGGGCACTCGGCGTGCGGGCCGGGTTCATCAACTCGACGCAGGACTTCGACGAGCGCCGCTCGATGGAGGCCCAGTTCGTGGCGGGAGAGCTCGATCTCCTCTACCTGGCCCCCGAGCGCCTCCGGCTGGACTCCACCCTCGGTCTGCTCTCCCGCGGAGAGATCTCCGTCTTCGCGATCGACGAGGCGCACTGCGTCGCCCAGTGGGGCCACGACTTCCGGCCCGACTACCTGACCCTGTCCGTGCTGGGCGAGCGCTGGCCCGACGTACCGCGCATCGCCCTCACGGCCACGGCGACCGGCGCCACGCACCGGGAGATCACCCAGCGCCTGGGCATGCCCGACGCCAAGCACTTCGTGGCCAGCTTCGACCGGCCCAACATCCAGTACCGCATCGTGCCCAAGGCCGACCCGAAGAAGCAGCTGCTGTCCTTCCTGAAGGAGGAGCACGCCGGGGACGCGGGCATCGTCTACTGCCTCTCGCGCAATTCCACGGAGAAGACCGCCGAGTACCTCTGCCGCAACGGCATCGAGGCCGTCCCGTACCACGCGGGTCTCGACGCGGGCACCCGCGCGGTCCACCAGTCCCGCTTCCTGCGCGAGGAGGGCCTCGTCGTCGTCGCGACCATCGCCTTCGGCATGGGCATCGACAAGCCGGACGTCCGCTTCGTCGCCCACCTGGACCTCCCGAAGTCGGTCGAGGGCTACTACCAGGAGACCGGCCGGGCCGGCCGGGACGGAGCCCCGTCCACCGCCTGGATGGCGTACGGCCTCCAGGACGTCGTCCAGCAGCGCAAGCTCATCCAGGGCGGGGAGGGCGACGAGGCGTTCCGCCGCCGGGCCGCCTCGCACCTGGACTCCATGCTGGCGCTCTGCGAGACCGTCCAGTGCCGCCGGGCCCAGCTGCTGACGTACTTCGGCCAGGAGCCCGCCGCTGCCTCCTGCGGGAACTGCGACACCTGCCTGACCCCGCCCGAGACGTGGGACGGCACGGTGGTCGCCCAGAAGCTGCTGTCCACGGTGGTCCGGCTGAAGCGGGAGCGCGGGCAGAAGTTCGGCGCCGGGCAGATCATCGACATCCTGCTCGGCCGCAAGACCGCGAAGGTCATCCAGTTCGACCACGACCAGCTCTCGGTGTTCGGCATCGGCGAGGAGCTGGCCGAGGCGGAATGGCGGGGCGTGGTCCGGCAGCTGCTGGCCCAGGGCCTGCTCGCCGTCGAGGGCGAGTACGGCACGGTGGTGCTGACCGAGGAGAGCGGTGCCGTGCTCGGCCGCGAGCGCGAGGTGCTGCTGCGCAAGGAGGCCCCGAAGCCGGCCTCCCGCTCCTCCTCGAAGGGCGAGCGCAAGGCGAAGTCCTCGGCCGCCGCGGCGGAGCTCGCGCCGGAGGCGCTGCCGGTCTTCGAGGCGCTGCGTGCCTGGCGCGGCGCCCAGGCCAAGGAGCTGGGCCTCCCGGCGTACGTGATCTTCCACGATGCGACCTTGCGTGAGATCGCGGCCCTGCGTCCGTCGTCGCTCGGCGAGCTGGGCGGGGTCAGCGGCCTCGGCGAGAAGAAGCTGGCGACGTACGGGGAGGGGGTGCTGGAGGTGCTGGCGTCCCTCGGGGAGGTGGAGCCCGCCCCGACCTCAGCCCCCGCCCCGACCTCGGCTCCCGCCCCGACGGCAGCCCCGGCCCCGGCTGCGGCTCCCGCTGCCCCGGCCCGGACGACCGCGCCGGCCGCCGATCCGGAGTTCGGCTGGGACGAGGAGCCGCCGGAGTACGAGTGAGCGCGATGGCGGTCGGGCGGCGGGCGGTCTACTCGGAGGCCGCCGCCCGGCGGCGCGAGACGATCGCGGTCAGGTCGAGGTCGACGGCGAAGGGCGCGGACACCTTCATCCGGTCGTGGAAGATCCCGGTCGAGGTGTAGGCGCCGGTCGCCGGCTCCAGCTCGAAGACGTACACGACCGCGCGGCCGTCCTGGTTCTCCACCCGCCAGTAGTGGGGGATCCTGGCCCGCGCGTACTTCACGGGCTTGGTCTCCCGGTCACGGGTGACGGACTCGTCGGACACGACCTCGATCGCGAGCAGCACGCTGCTCGCGGGGAACCGGGTCTGCCGCAGACTCTCGACCGCCTCGGCGCGCACGACGACCACATCGGGCTCGGGCCGGTTCTGGAAATCGACGTCGATGGTGAATTCGCGGAAGACCTCCAGGTCGAGCGGGGCCAGCGACTGCAACTGCCACTTGAGGTAGTCGATGGCACGCTCGTGGAAAACGGTCTGCGGACTCACGAAAACCAGGCTCCCGTCGATCAGCTCCGTATGCGGAGGCAGATGGGGAAGCGTGTCCAGGTCATCGGCGGTCCAGCCGCCCACGGGCGGGACCGCCCACCGCGGCTCGGGGGCCTCGGGTTCGACGCTCATCAGTGCTCCCATGGGCCGGAGTCTGGCGGGTCCGTCCAGCGTATCCGCAAGGAACCGGCTCAGGCCTGCCCAAACGTGTGAACGGGTCAGCGTTATTGACCCTCCCCCGAACCGTCACTCGCCCCTGGTCACTCCCCACCGGAGCCCGTCGTGAAGTTCCGCCGGCTCCCCCCGGTCGCGTCCGACTTGTCCTGAACGACGTTGCGGCGCACCGCGTCGGCCGGCCACTGTTCGCGGACCAGTGACCGCATGGCCGAGCGGGACGACCGGCCGCCCCCGCTCACGTGCGGGTCGAGGCCGGCCGCCGAGACGAGCGCGGCCAGGGCGCGGCTGCGGTGGTCCGGGAAACCGGCCCGCTCGGCCGCCGCGAACCGCTCCCGGACCGCCCCCGCGTAGCTCTGCGGCCCCGCCGGGTGGCGGTGGTAGGGCAGCAGGCCGAGGAAGCGGCGGGTCTCCCGGAGCAGGACGCCGCGCCGCACCAGGTCCGCCAGATACATCTCCTGCGCCGTCCGCCCGGCGCGCCGGACCCAGCTCCGGGCCGTCACCCCCGAACGCAGCCGGTCCTTGCCGGGCGGCGGCAGGCTCCGCATCAGCGCGGCCAGCAGCGGATCGGGCGGATCCAGCGGGTTGGCCACCCGCACGTACCCGCGCTCTCCGGTGACCCGCCCCTGGAGCTCCAGCTCCGCCAGGGCCGCCCCGGCCATCGCGTACTCCAGGAAACGGGTGCGGCAGTACGGCCGGCCGCGCTGCGGGTCCAGCGCGAGCAGCAGCAGTTCCTCGGGCAGCGTCGGTCCGGGCTGCGGCCGGGTCATGGCGCGGGCACGATCCGTCCGGTGACCTCACCGAGGCCGACGCGGGTGCCGTGCGGGCCGGGGGCCCAGGCCGTCAGCGTCACCGTGTCACCGTCCTCCAGGAACGTCCGCTTGCCCTCCGGGAGTTCGAGCGGGTCGCGGCCGTTCCAGGTGAGTTCGAGCAGGGAGCCGCGCTGGGCCGGTTCGGCGCCGCTGATGGTGCCGGAGCCGTACAGGTCACCACTGCGCAGCGAGGCGCCGTTGACCGTCATCTGCGCCAGTTGCTGGGCCGCCGTCCAGTACATGGTGGAGAACGGCGGCTCCGAGACGACCTGGCCGTTGATCGCGACGGCGAGCCGCAGGTCGAAGCCGCCGGGCTCCTCCTCGTCCGCGTCGTCGAGGTAGGGAAGCAGCGGGAAGTCGCGGGCCGGCGGCGCGGTCCGGGCGGCGTCCAGGGCCTCCAGCGGGGTCACCCACGCCGAGACGGACGTGGCGAAGGACTTGCCGAGGAAGGGGCCCAGCGGCACGTACTCCCAGGCCTGGATGTCCCGCGCCGACCAGTCGTTGAGCAGCGAAAGACCGAAGACGTGCTCGCGGAAGTCGGTGAGCGGCACCGGCCGGCCCTGCTCCGATCCGACGCCGACGACGAACCCGACCTCGGCCTCGATGTCCAGCTTGACGGACGGGCCGAAGACGGGAGCCGGGTCGGCGGGGGCCTTGCGCTGTCCCGAGGGGCGCACCACGTCCGTACCGGAGACAACGACCGTGCCCGCCCTGCCGTGGTAACCGATCGGCAGGTGCTTCCAGTTGGGGGTGAGCGCGTCGCCGTCCGGGCGGAAGATCCGGCCCACGTTGGTGGCGTGGTGCTCGCTGGCGTAGAAGTCCACGTAGTCCGCGACCCGGTAGGGCAGATGGAGCGTCACGGTGTCGACCGGGTGCAGCAGCGGCTCGATGTCCGCGCGGTGGCCCGGCACCGTGACCCAGGCGGTCAGGGCGCGGCGCACGTCGCTCCACGCGGTGCGGCCGGCCGCGAACAGGGCCATCAGGTCGGGCTGGGCCAGCAGTTGGGCGTAGGGCGAGCCCAGTGCGTGGGCGGCCGCCCCGGCGTCCAGCACATGACGGCCGATGCGGACGCCCACCCGCCGCTCGCCGGGCCGGTCGGGGGTGGAGAAGACACCGTACGGAAGGTGGTGCGGACCGAAGGGATCGCCCTCGGCCACGTCGAGCGGGCTGCTCTGCTCGGGCATCTGTTGCTGCCTCGCTTTCCAGGTCGCTGTGGGGGACACGTTACGTGGGGGACATCCCCCGGCGGCAGTGCCCCAACCGTCCCCAACCGCCCCCATTGCCGGGAAGGTTCCGCCGTATCCCCGGGCGCGGAGGGGCAGGCGAGGGCCGCTGCCCGTTCAGCCCGCCGTGCGCGGGATGCGCTTCTCCCAGGTGCGGTGGAAGACGACCTCCCCGCCCTCCTTGCAGACCACCTCGTCGGAGGTGACGAAGTCGTCCGCGTCCGCGGAGATCTCGGAGCGCGTCTCGACCAGCACGTCCCAGGACATCTCCGGCCGGTGCAGCCGGATCGTCCAGTCGGAACGGGTGCGGGCGGAGAGCGGGTCGCTCTCCTGGATCGTGTACGTCTCCACCGCGTCCTCGGTGAACTCCAGGCCGTCCGGGTAGACGCGCGTGCCGCCGTACCGCGGGTCCACCTCCATCCGCCACTCGCCCTTGGCGACGTCACGGACCACCAGCCGCTCGGGGCGCTGCTCGTCGAGCGTCACGGGGAAGACGACGCCGAGCGGCTCGGACTGCTCGGGCTCCTCGAAGCGGATCGCGGGGTCCTCGGTGTGCCGGCGCACCGGGAGTTCGACGAAGCTGCCGTCGGCGTCCAGCGTGAAGCCCGCCGAACCGGCCTGCGGCCAGATCCACGGCCAGTAGGAGGAGGAGACCGCGAGCCTGATCCGGTGGCCGGGCGGGAAGGCGTGCCCGATGCCGTTCAGCTCGAACGTGACGTCCTCGGTCGCGCCGGCCGGCCAGTCCTCGGCCCGGTCCCGGCCGTTGCGGGTGGCGAGGTTGAGGACGCCGCGGGTGACGAGGGTGGAGGAGCCGTCGGGGGCCACGTCGCAGAGCCGGGCGACGGCCTGGCCACGCGGCACGTCCATCCGGATGCGCAGCCTCACCCGGGGGCGGCCCAGGATCTCGACCGGGGCGTCCGTGACGGGGAACTCGAAGCACACCGACTTGGCGTCCTCGTCCCGCTGGTCGGGCGGCAGGTCGGCGTCGTTGCCGAACGGGAAGAACCGCCCGGCGTCCAGCCCGGTCCGCTGGGGCGAGTCGACGGTCTGCGGCCCGCCCTGGAGGGCGTACGTGACCGGCGCGACGTTCTCCGAGGGCCAGCTGGTGTCCCCGACCCAGCGGCCGGGGAGCGTCTCGTAGACCGTGGCCGGCCGGTGCGACTCGCTGATCCAGGACCGCAGCAGCGGCTCGGACATCACGCCGGTGTCCTCGTCCTTCAGGTGCTGGTCCCACCAGCGCAGCGTCTCCTGGAGGAACCCGATGCCGGGCCCGGGCGGCAGCCCCCGGTCGGGGTACTGGTGCGACCAGGGTCCGATCAGCCCGCGTACCTTCGCCGGGTCCAGGTGCTCCACGAGCCGGAGCACGGTGTCGCGGTACGGGTCGTGCCAGCCGCCGACCGCGAGGACACTGGCGTCGATCGCGGAGTAGTCCTCGCAGACGCTGCCGTGCTTCCAGTAGTCGTCGCGCGTCTGGTGCGCCAGCCAGGTGTGGATGAAGGGGGTCACGGCTTCGAGGCGGTTCAGCCACATCTCCCGCCAGTCGTCCCCGACGTCGGCCGGGTCGGGCGGCCGGCAGACGAACGCCAGCATGGTGGCCGCCCAGGCGTGCATGTCCACGGCGAGGACGGACCCGCCCATGTAGTGGACGTCGTTGTCGTAGCGGTCGTCGGCCGAGCACACGGTGACGATCGCCTTCAGGGGCTCGGGGGCGAGCGCGGCGATCTGGAGCGAGTTGAAGCCGCCCCAGGAGATGCCGAACATCCCGACCCGGCCCGAGCACCACTCCTGGCGCGCCAGCCAGTGGATGACGGCGACCCCGTCCGCGAGCTCCGTCGCGTCGTACTCGTCGCCCGGCATCCCCTCGCTGTTGCCGTGCCCGCGCACGTCGACCCGGACCGAGGCGTAGCCGTGGCCCGCGTACCAGGGGTGGCGCTGCCAGTCGCGCGGCGCGGTCCAGTCGCTCAGCCGGTAGGGCAGGTACTCCAGCAGCGCCGGGACGGGTTCGTCCGTGACCGGCCGCCAGATCCGGGCGTACAGCTGCGTGCCGTCCGGCAGCGGGATGTAGAGGTCCTCGCGGGTCGTCTCGTACGGGAACGCGGTCTGGATGTGCATGGGCGTACCTCAGTGGACGGGGTGCATGGTGCGCCTGAGCCAGGGTGCGGCGGCGATGACGGCCAGACCGGCCAGCACCGCGATGGCGCCATTGACACCGAAGTAGGCGGGGTTGGACACCTCGCCGTACAGCTTCACGATCTGTGCCTGGATGCCGTTGGCGAGGGCCAGGGAGAGGAACCAGAGCGCCATCGTCTGGCTGGCGAACGCCTTCGGGGCGAGCTTCGTGGTCGCGGACATGCCGGAGGTCTCCAGCAGCACGTCACCGAGGCCGAGCAGCAGGTAGGAGCCGACGATCCACCAGGCGGCCATCTTGTAGGTGTCATCGGAGTGCCCGGAGGTGGGCAGGACCATCAGCAGGAAGGAGAGCCCCCCGAGGATCACCCCGATCGCGATCTTGTTGGACGCGTGCGGCTGGCGCGGCCCCATTTTCGCCCAGACGGCGGCGACCACCGGGGCGAGCGCCACCTCGAACGCGCCGAGCGCCGAGGCGTACCAGCTCGACGGGAAGTGGAAGCCGAAGATCTCGGTGCGGGCGTTGGTCGACGCGAGCAGGATCATCGTCGAGTACGCCTGGAAGAGGATGAAGTTGAAGACGACGGAGGCCAGGAACAGCACCACGTACGGGCGCAGCCGGCCGCGCTCCTCCGCGGTGACCCGGGGACTCCGGAACATCACCGCGAAGTACACGACCGGTGCGATCACGGAGACGAGGGTGAGCAGGTCGACGAAGCGGTCCATGGTCAGCCAGCCCGCCAGGGCCAGCGCGGTGGCGAGGGCGGCGACCACCACGACGCCGACGACGATGAGCCGGACGGCCCGGCGCATGGGCCCCGGGGCGAGGGCGAACTCGGCGGCGTTCTTTCGCCCGGCCAGGTGACGGCGGCCCAGCACGTACTGGATCAGGCCGAGCGTCATACCGAAGGCGGCGGCCGAGAAGCCCCAGTGCCAGCTCGCGTGGTCGCCGAGCCAGCCGGTGACGAGCGGGCCGAGGAACGCGCCGATGTTGATGCCCATGTAGTAGAGCGCGAAGCCGGCGTCGCGGCGCTCGTCGTCGGTGCGGTAGAGCTTGCCGACCATGGTGGCCACGTTGGGCTTGAGCAGGCCCGTCCCGGCGCTGATCAGCCCGAGGCCGACCCAGGTCATGACGTCGGTGGGCACCGCCATGGCGTAGTGCCCGCAGGCGATGAGGATGCCGCCGTACAGGACGGCGCGGTACGAGCCGAGGATCCGGTCGGCCAGCCAGCCGCCGGCCACGGAGACCAGGTAGACGAGGGTGCCGTACGCGGCGGAGACGGAGGCCGCGGTGCCCGCCTCCATGCCCATGCCGCCGCGCGCGACCGTGTCGGCGAAATAGAGGACCAGGATCGCCTGCATGCCGAGGAACGAGAACCGCTCCCAGACCTCCAGGCCGGACAGGGTCATCAGACCCCGTGGCTGGCCGAAGAAGGCGTGGTCGTCAGCCGGGGGCGGCCGGTCCGGTTCGGTCTCTGCGACGGCGTGGGACAAAGGGACAACTCCTGATCGTATGAGCTGATCCCGAACATACCGGCGGTGGCGGGAAGCCGCCCACGGTGATCCAAAGGGGACCGGATACGCTGACTTGAGTGATGACAACGACACATCGACATTCCGTGTGATCGTCAGCAGACAGGAGATCCCCTCGTGACCGTCGTCGGGCCGTTCGGACTGAGCGTGCGGGACCAGGCTCTTGAGGCCGGTGTCCAGGCCGGTTTGGCTGCTGTCGAGTCGGGGCTGCTCGATGCCACCAAGAGTGAGGTCCCCTTCATCACGGAGGCCGCGCAGCACCTGGTGCGCGCGGGCGGCAAGCGGTTCCGGCCCCTGCTGGCGATGCTGGCCGCCCAGTTCGGCGACGCCGACGCCCCGGGCGTGGTGCCCGCCGCCGTGGTGGTCGAGCTGACGCACCTCGCGACGCTCTACCACGACGACGTGATGGACGAGGCGGACGTACGGCGCGGAGTCGAGAGCGCCAATTCCCGCTGGGGCAACTCGGTGGCCGTACTGACCGGCGACTTCCTCTTCGCGCGCGCGTCGCACATCCTGGCCGACCTCGGCCCGGAGGCCGTCCGCATCCAGGCCGAGGCGTTCGAGCGCCTGGTGACCGGCCAGATCCTGGAGACGGCGGGCCCGCGTGACGGGCGCGACCCGGTCGAGCACTACCTCGACGTGATGCGCGGCAAGACCGGATCGCTGATCGCCGTGGCCTGCCGGTTCGGCGCGATGATGGCCGGCGCCGACGAGACGGCGACCGACATCCTCACCCAGTACGGCGAACGCCTCGGCGTCGCCTTCCAGCTCGCCGACGACGTCCTCGACATCGCCTCCGACTCCCACGAGTCCGGCAAGACCCCTGGCACCGACCTCCTCGAAGGCATCCCGACCCTGCCGGTCCTCCACCTGAGGGCGCAGGCGGCGGCCGACGGCAAGCCGGACGACCTGGAGCTCGTCGAACTGCTGGACGGCGACCTGAACGCACCGGGCAAGCTCGACGAGGCGCTCCGCCGGCTGCGCGCCCACCCGGCGCTCGACCAGGCCCGACGCGACACGGTCCGGTACGCCCAGGAGGCGCGGGCCACCCTGACGCCGCTGCCCTCGTGCTACGCCAAGGACGCCCTGGAAGAGATGTGCGACGCGGTGGTGCACCGCGCGGGCTGAGCGCTTCCCGACGCAACCCCTACGGGAGGGCGGAGGGATCGCGCCCCGGTGTCATCCCGGAGAGGTACGCGGAGTTGCTCCCGCGGGCTGACGCCTGGAGCCGCCCGATTTGGTCAGATGGAGAACAACCACTCCTGACCAAAACGGGTGAGAATGGCGGCACGGAGTGGACGAGTGCATCCGGACGGAAGCCGCCGACCACGGAGGTAGGGCACACATGGCACCGAACGACAGCGCAGACACCAACGGCACGGCAGCGCCCGGCACCAAGGGCGCCGTCGCGGGCCGCCGGAAGGCGGTGCGCTACATCGTCCCGGTCGCGGTGGCGGGGGTGGCGGCCGCGACGATCGGGCTGGTCCCGGCGCTCGCGAGCTCGGGCGACCCCGATCTGCCGAAGATCACCGCGCAGGAACTCATCGAGAAGATCGCCGCCTCGGACACGCAGCAGCTCTCCGGCACGGTGAAGATCAGCACCGACCTCGGCATCCCGTCGATGGGCGGCCTGGCCGGCTCCTTCGTCCCGGACGGCGCGGGCGACGAGGGCTCGGCGAGCGCCGACCCGCAGAGCAAGCTGACGGAGCTCGCCTCCGGCACGCACACCCTCCGGGTGGCCGCCGACGGCCCCGACAAGCAGCGGGTGTCCATCCTGGACAACGCGTCCGAGTACAGCCTCATCCACAACGGGGACCAGGTCTGGGCGTACGACAGCAAGTCGAACGCGGTCTACCACGCCGAGGGCCGGGGCGAGGGCGACGCCGGGAAGGGCGAGAAGCGGGCCGCCCCCGACGGCGTGCCCACCACCCCGAAGGCCCTGGCCGAACAGGTGCTGAAGGCCGCCGACGGCACGACGTCCGTCACGGTCGACGGCACCGCGCAGGTCGCCGGGCGCGACGCGTACCGGCTCGTCGTCAAGCCCGAGCAGAGCGGCTCCACGATCGGCTCGGTCACCGTCGCCGTGGACGCGGAGAACGGCGTACCGCTCAAGTTCACCCTGCAGCCGAGCAGCGGCGGCAAGGCGGCGATCGACGCCGGCTTCACCTCGGTCGACTTCGAGAAGCCCGACGCGTCCTCGTTCGACTTCACCCCGCCCAAGGGCGCCGAGGTGACCGAGGCGGACGAGGCCGAGGGCCACGGGAAGGCCGAGGCCGAGAAGGCGAAGGGCGACCTCGGCGCGTTCGAGGGCCTGGACGGCATGGACGGCATGAACGTGATCGGCAAGGGCTGGAACAGCATCGCCGAGTTCAAGACCCCCGGCGGGGCCGCCCTCCCGTCGAAGGCATCCGGCGACGAGGTGCCGGCCGAGGCGCAGCAGTTCCTGGACGCCCTGGGCGACAAGGTCACCGGGAAGTTCGGCTCGGGCACGGTCTTCAAGACCCGCCTGGTCAACGCGCTGATGACGGACGACGGCCGGGTGTACGTCGGCGCGGTCACCAAGGACGCGCTGGTGGACGCGGCGAACAACGCCGGCTGACACCGCTTCGTACGCCGTCTCGCGCACCGGCTCCGCCCCGCTCCGCCGTAGCCTCCGTACGGCGGAGCGGGGCGGACGCGATCTGGGGAGTAGACATGACAGGGGCCGACACCGTGCCCGTGATCGAGACGCAGGGGCTCACCAAGCGGTACCGGGGCGGCCAGCTCGCCGTCGACGGGCTCGACCTCACGGTCCCCGGCGGCAGCGTCTTCGGCTTCCTCGGGCCCAACGGCTCCGGCAAGACCACCACGATCCGGATGCTGATGGGCCTGATCGACCCGACGTCCGGCACCGCGAGCGTCCTGGGCCGCCCCATGCCGGGCGCGGCCCGCACCGTGCTCCCGCACGTCGGGGCGCTGATCGAAGGCCCGGCGCTGTACGGGTTCCTGAGCGGCCGGGACAACCTCGTGCGCTACGACCGCGCCGACCCCACCGCCGATCCGCGCACCCGGAGCGCCCGCGTGGGCCACGCCCTGGAGCGGGTCGGGCTGGCCTCCGCGGCCGGGAAGAAGGCCCGGGCCTACTCGCTGGGCATGAAGCAGCGGCTCGGTCTGGCCGCCGCCCTGCTCCGGCCCCGCCGGCTGCTCGTCCTGGACGAGCCGACCAACGGCCTGGACCCGCAGGGCATGCGGGAGATCCGGGCCCTGGTCCGGGAGCTGGCCGCCGAGGGCACCACGGTCTTCCTCTCCTCCCACCTGCTCGACGAGATCGAGCAGGTCTGCACCCACGCGGCGGTCATGGCACGGGGCCGGCTGATCACCCAGGGGCCCGTCGCCGATCTCGCGGCGGGCACCCTGGGCCGGCTCGCCGTCACCACGCCGGACCCGGCCGACGCCGCCCGCGTCCTGAAGGAACACGGCGTCACCGGCATCACCCTCGACGGCGACCGGGTGCGGGCCGACGCCCCGGCCGGCTCCGTCGAGCTCGCGGACCTGAACGCCGCCCTGGTCCACGGCGGGGTCCGGGTCCGCTCCTTCGGCGTGGAACGGGCCTCGCTGGAGGACGCGTTCGTCGCACTCACCGGGGAGGGATTCGATGTCGCGGGCTGAACTCGCACCCGCCGGGACCACCGCGGTCCGGCGCCATCCGCTGTGGACGCTCGGCATCCTGCGCTCCGAACTGACCACCACGCTGCGCCGGTGGCGCACCCTCGCGCTGCTCGGCGTGCTGGCCGCCGTGCCCGTACTGATCGGGATCGCGGTCCGCATCGAGACGGCCGACGGTTCGCCGGCCGGACCCGGCGGGGGCGGGGGAGGGCCGGCGTTCCTCTCCCAGGTGACCAACAACGGCCTCTTCCTGGTGTTCGCCTCCCTCGCCGCGACCCTCCCCGTCTTCCTCCCGATGGCGGTGGGCGTCATCGCGGGCGACGCGGTCGCGGGCGAGGCCAACGCGGGAACGCTGCGCTACCTGCTGGTCGCACCGGCCGGCCGGACCCGGCTGCTGCTCGCCAAGTACGCCTCCACCCTCGCCTTCTGTCTGGTCGCCACCCTCGTCGTGGCGGCCTCCGCGCTGGCCGTGGGGGCACTGCTGTTCCCCGTCGGCGACGTCACGACGATCTCCGGGACCCGGATCAGCTTCGGCGAGGGACTGCTGCGGGCGGGGCTCGTCGCGGTGGCGGTCGCGGCGTCACTCATCGGCTTCGCGGCCCTGGGACTCTTCGTGTCCACCCTCACCAACAGCGGGATCGCTGCCATGGCGGCGACGGTCGGGGTGCTGATCACCGTGCAGATCGTGGACACCATCCCGCAGCTGAGCGGGATCCACCCGTACCTCTTCCCGCACTACTGGCTGTCCTTCTCGGACCTGCTGCGCGAACCCGTCTACTGGGACGAGGTGCTGAAGAACCTGGAGCTGCAGGGCCTGTACGCCGCGGTGTTCGGCTCGGCGGCCTGGGCGCGGTTCACGGCGAAGGACATCACCGCCTGACGGGAGCGGCTCCGGCGGCCGTACCGTCGGCCGGCGAGCCGTCCCCCGATCGGCTCGTCGCGGCACGAACGGCACGAACGGTGCGAAAGGTAAGGAACGAGCCGACACGGTACGTTCCGTTTCCCGCCTGAGTATTGTTCGACTTTTGGCGACGCGCTGTCAACAAGGATTGGCTCGAACAGACCTATGCTCACCGAATGACCACATCGCCGAGTTCGCTGCGCCGGAGCGAAAGCTCCCGCAGGGCGACGCTGGAGGCCGCCCTCGAGCTGTGCACGGAGAAGGGGTACGGCCGCGTCACGGTCGAGGCCATCGCCGCCCGGGCGGGCGTCAGCAAGAAGACGATCTACCGCTGGTGGCCTTCGAAGAGTGCGGTGCTCCTGGAGGCGTTCACGGAGGCGCTGGTCATGGCCACGCCGTTCGCCGACACCGGTGACATCGCCAGGGACCTGCGCACCCATGTGACGGGCGCGGTCAGAGTGCTCTCCGTACCGCCCTTCGGACCCGCGTACGCCGGAATACTCTCCGAGCTCCACCACGACGACGCGCTGGCCGAAACGGTCCGCACGCAACTGATCGAACCCCGCTTCGAGGCGGCGGTCGGCCGACTGCGCGCCGCCCAGGAGCAGGGCCAGATCCCGCCGGGCGCCGATCTGCGCCTCGCGGTGGAGATGCTGTACGGCCCGGTCTACTACCGCCATGTCCTGCGCAAGCCGATGCAGGACGCGGAGACGGTATCGGCCCTGGTCGAGCACGTGCTGCGGTCGCTGGGGGCGGCGGAGCGCTGACGGCGGCCCGGTCGACGGCGGCCCGGTGAGGCCTGCGCGCGTAGGGTCGGGGGCTGACGGGCGTCGCTCAGCCGAACACCCGCTCAAGGACGACCGCGACCCCGTCGTCCTCGTGGGAGCGCGTTATCTCGTCCGCGGCCGCGCGGAGGAGCGGGTGGGCGTTGGCCATGGCCACCCCGTAGCCGCATCTGCGGAACATGGGCAGGTCGTTGGGCATGTCCCCGAAGGCGATCGCGGTCACCGGGTCCAGTCCCAGGTACTCGGCGGCCAGCGCGACGCCGACGCCCTTGTCCACGCCGTACGGCTGCAGCTCGACCGTCCCGGGCCCGGACAGCGTCACGGTGGCGAGGTCACCGACGACGGCACGGGCCTCGGCGGCCAGCGCGTCGTCGCCGAGCTCCGGGTGGCGGACGAGCACCTTCAGCACGGGCTCGGCCCACAGCTCGTCCCGGTGCCGCGTCCGCCGCGCGGGCAGGGTGGCGTGCGGCAGCAGATAGCCGGGCTCCATGAGCGTGCGCCCGTCCGTCCCGCTCTGGTCGACGGCCGCGAAGACCTCTCCCACCTGCGCCTCGATCTTCCCCAGCGCGGCGGCGGCCGCCTCGCGGTCCAGGCTGACCGCGCGCAGCAGGCGCCCGGACCCGGCGTCGTACACCTGCGTGCCCTGTCCGCAGACGGCGAGGCCCTGGTACCCCAGCCCGGTGAGCAACTCCCGCACGCCCGGCACCGGGCGGCCGGTGACCACCAGGTGCCGGGCCCCGGCGGCAGCGGCCAGGCCGAGGGCGGAGCGGGTGCGGGGGCTCACGGTGTCGTCGCGGCGCAGCAGGGTGCCGTCCAGGTCCGTGGCGACGAGGGCATATGCGGGCGGGATGGGCATGGCCCAAGCCTAGGGAGATCCGCTTTCCGTCGTGCGGCTCTGACCTGCGGCGACGGTCGGGTACGTGGAAGGGGGCGGCCGAGGGGCGGGGCGTACCGGGAGAAAGCGCACCCCGGCACGAGGTGCGAGCGTGAGGCTCGTGCCGGAGCACCCTTCGCCTTGTCCCAGGGCAGGCGGGGTGGCGCGCCCCTCGGCGCCGGCCGTCAGCCGCGCACGTGCAGTCCGAAGCCCGTGCGGCCCGTGGCCTCCAGTCCGTCCTTCAGGTGCAGCGAGGGGATCTCGTAGTCACCGAAGTTCTGCCGCCGGAACGGGATCGGTGCGGTGGACTCCAGGGTGAGCAGGCGCTGTTCCCAGGCCTTGGCGGCATCCGGGAAGTCGGCGTCGGTCATCCGGTCGGTGCCGTACAGCACGAACGGCGGCAGCACCTCGATGCCCGGGTAGTAGAGGATGCCGTGGTGGATCGGGAACAACAGGTCGTCGATGGGGCCGTTGATCCCGCGGGGGGCGTAGTGCGACTCCTGGCCGCCCACCGTCACCGACAGCAGGGCCCTCCTGCCGGCGAGCGTCCCCTCTCCGTAGCGCTCGCCGTACTTGGTGTCGCTGTGCTCACCGACGCCGTACGCGAAGTGGAAGGTGAACACCCGGTCCACCCAGCCCTTCAGGATCGCGGGCATCGAGTACCACCACAGCGGGAACTGGAAGATGATCGTGTCGGCCCACAGCAGCTTCTCCTGCTCGGCGAGGACGTCCGGGGTGAGCGTCCCCGCGTCGAAGGCGCGGCCCGAGTCCCGGGCGACGCGCAGCGGGTGGGAGGCCTCGGGGCCGTAGTCCGAGCCGTCCACGACCGCCTTCCAGTTCATCGCGTACAGGTCACTCACCCGCACCTCGTGGCCGGCGGACTCCAGGGTGGACACCGCCAGGTCCTTCAGCGTGCTGTTGAGCGACTGCGGCTCCGGGTGGGCGTGGACGATCAGCGTCTTCATGGGAACTCCTTCGGCGGGGAGGGGGCTGGGCTCCTTCGATTCAAGACGCCGGGGCCCGCGGCGTTCAGGGGCGCCCGCACCGTCGGACGGGACTTCCTGGTATCGGCAGGGCCACCTTCACGGGCGGCATCGCGGTGATACTGGACGGGTGGACGACCTCGCGGGCTTTCTGAAGATCCGGCGTTCCCGGGTCGACCCGGCGGCCGTCGGTATCCCCACCGACAGCCGCCGCCGGGTCGAGGGGCTGCGCCGCGAAGAGGTCGCCCACCTGTCCGGGGTCAGCGTCGACTACTACGTACGCCTGGAGCAGGGCCGCGCCACCCAGCCCTCCGAGCAGGTCCTCGACGCGCTCGCCCGCGTACTCGGCCTCGACGAGACCGAACGGGGTCACCTCCACCGGCTCGCCCGGCAGCACCGTCGGCGCGCGAAGGCGCCGGGCGGGCGGGTCCGGCCGGAAGTGCTGCGGGTCCTCGGCCTGGTCCCGGACGCTCCCGCGCTGATCATGGACCACCGTCTGGACGTGCTCGCCGGGAACCGCCTCGCCGGGCTCCTCTACGGCCGGCCGCTGCCGGGTCTGAACACCGCCCGGCACATCTTCCTGGAAGAGGCCGAGCGCGGCCTCTACGCGGACTGGGAGCAGTGCACCCTCGACGTGGTCGGGCACCTTCGGCTGGCCGCCGGCACGTACCCCGAGGATCCCCGTCTGGCTTCGCTCATCGGTGAGTTGGCGATGGGCAGCGAGCGCTTCCGCCGCCTCTGGGCCCGTGCGGACGTGCGCGCCCGCACCCATGGCCGCAAGGCGTTCCGGCACCCGTTGGTCGGACTGCTGGAGCTGCACCAGGAGAACTTCGCGCTGCCGGACGAAGCCGGCAGGGAACTGCTGGTGCTGTCGGCGGCCCCGGGCAGCCCCGCCGAGGACGGGCTCCGCCTGCTCGCGGGTCTGGGCGCGGACAGCGGGGACAGGCATCCCCCGGTGGATGCCCGTCAGGACCGCGGGTAGCGCGCGCCGCGCCTCCCCGCCGCGGGTGAGGGTGCGGCGGGAAGCGCCGAGCGGGCTACTGGACGCAGAACTCGTTGCCCTCCGGGTCGCTGAGCACCGTCCACGTCCCGCCCGGCTCCGCGACCTGGCGGAGGACCTTCGCGCCCAGCCCCTCCAGCCGGGCCACCTCCGCCTCGCGGCGGTCCGGTCCGGCGTGGAGGTCCAGGTGCAGGCGGTTCTTCACCGTCTTGGGTTCCGGGACGCGCTGGAACAGCAGCCGCCGCCCCAGCCCCGTCCCGCTCTCCTCCTCGTACGGGTCGTCCGGGTGCCGGGCCGCGGCCAGGTCGAGCCAGGCCCGCCGCCCGTGCGCGGTGGTGGTGATCGCCTCCGGTACGGCTCCGAGGCTCAGGAGGCGCTCGATCAGGGGGCTGTTGTCCTCGATCTCGTAGCCGAGCGCCTCGGCCCAGAAGCCGGCCTGGGCGTGCGGGTCGGAGGCGTCGACGACGACTTTCCAGTCAAGAGTCATGCGGGCCATTCTGACCCGGAATGCCTGGTTCCGAGGGCTGGATCGAGACCAGCCGGGCGAAGGCCACGACGTTCGACTGGTAGCCGCCCGCCGCGGGGTCGTAGGCGCCGCCGCAGGTGAGCAGGCGGAGCTGGGCGTCCTTCGTCGGACCGTAGACGTAGCTGCTCGGGAAGTCGCTCTTCTCGAACTCCTCGATCGCGTAGATGTGGAAGGTCGCGACCGTCCGGTCCGTGCGGCGCACGTCCACCCGCGCGCCGGGGCGCAGCGTGTCGAGTCCGGCGAAGGCGGCCGGGCCGGTGGGGGTGTCGACGTGCGCGACCATGATCGCGTTGCCGGGGGAGCCCGGTGTCACCCCGTCCCGGTACCAGCCGGCCAGATTGCGGTCCGCCGGGTCGGGTACGCCGAGCTTGCCCCGGTTGTCCAGGGTCAGGTCCACCAGGGGCGCGCTGACCTGGAGTCCGGGGATGTCGACGCGGACGGGGCGGGCGGCGGGCGCCGCCGCGGTGGCCACGGGCCCGGGCCGGGGCGTGGCGGACGTGCCGGGCTCCGTCAGGGGCGAGCCCAGGAGCAGGACGAGTGCCGCCGCGGCGGCCGGGATCAGCCCGGCCGCCGCGATCGGGCGCGGGAACGGCCGCCGTGAGGGCCGTTCCCGCGAGGTGCGGGCGCTCAACCGCGCCGGCGCCGGACGGTGCGGAGCCCGCCGAGAGCGGCGCCCGCCGCTGCCAGCAGCCCGGCCGCCAGGCCGAGTCCCGCGAGACCGGTCGACTCGTTGCCGGTCATGCCGGTCGCGGCGGTGGAACCGTCGCCCGCGTCGACCGGGCCGTCGGGCAGGGGGCCGTGGCCTCCGCCTCCGCCGGTGCTGGGGCCGTTGCCGTCGCCGTGGCCTCCGCCGGTGCTGGGACCGTTATCGTCGCCGTGGCCTCCGCCAGTGCCGGGGCCGTCGCCGTGTCCGTGGCCTCCGCCGGTGCTGGGGCTGGGACTCGGGCTGGTGCTGGGCCCGTGGCCGTGTCCGTGGCCTCCGCCGGTGCTGGTGCTAGGGCTGGGGCTGGTGCTGGGCCCGTGTCCGTGGCCTCCGCCGGTGCTGGTGCTGGGACTCGGGCTGGTGCTGGGCCCGTGTCCGTGTCCGTGGCCTCCGCCGGTGCTGGAACTGGGGCTGGGGCTGGTGCTCGGGCCGTGGCCGGGGCCGTGGCTGTGTCCTCCGCCATTGCCGTGTCCGTGGCCTTCGCCGGTGCTCGGGCTGGTGCTGGGGCTGGGGCTGTGCCCTCCGCCACCGCCGTGTCCTCCGCCGTGTCCTCCGCCGTGTCCTCCGCCGTGGCCACCGCCGTTGCCGTTGCCCCAGTGTCCGTTGCCGTTACCGTGCCCGCCCCCGTGCCCGCCGCCGTGGCCGCCGGACTGGGTGGGCTTGGGGTGGTGGGGGCGCGTGGGGCTGGGGGACGGGCTGGGCCCTCCGTCGTTCGCGGTGATCAGGGTGCGGTCCGTCGCGCTGACTCCGGTGCGCTGCGGTCCGTCGACACCGGCGATGGTGACGGTCAGTTCGGTGGTCACGTCGAGCGGGCCCGTGGGCGCCCCCTCGGCGGCGGCGAGGGTGAACGCGGCGCCCGCCTTTCCGCCGGGCTCCAGAGTGCCGCCGGCCCGGAGGTTGGTGCGCAGTGCGCCGGTGAGCGTCCCGTCGGTCTCCTCGGTCAGGGCGACCTCGGAGCCCTCGGACATGACGGTCAGCTGGTCCGCCCGCAGACCCGCCGGGCCCTTGAGCGTCAGGCGCGTGCCGATGCCGGGGTACTCGGGCCCGTCCGCCGGGTCGGTGTAGGAGACGTCGGCCGGGCGGGGCCCGTCCCCCGCCTCGATCTCCTCGGGGACGGTGAGCGCGGCCGTCGCGCGGCCGGTGACGGCGAAGTCCCAGATGGTGCCCTTGGCGGTGATGTTGTCGACGAACGTGTTGAGACGGCCCTTCGGGTCGCCGAGCCGGCCGATGTTGGCGATCACCCCGTACGCACCCTCGCACTCCGCGACGAAGTGGGACAGCGGGGCGTGCCCGCCCGCCGGGACCCCGGCCACCGCGCGCGAGGTCCGCATCACCGAGTCGCCGGTGAAGCGGTACTTCTGCCAGGTGTCAGGCTTCAGCGCGTCGCCCTGCACATCCGTGTTGCTGCCGGGCTCGAAGGACAGGGTGGTGAACCCGCCGCAGGAGGCCGGGAGTTGCAGGTTGGCGCCGATGTTGGTGACGCTGGAGCCCTCGGTCGAGGTGTAGGCCCAGTACGAGATCCCCGAGTCCAGCAGCGGCTGCATGGGCTCGGGCGTCCAGGTCGCGTTGAAGTAGTGGGCGGCCTGGGCCTGTTCGCCGGGGCCGATGGCCAGGTGCAGACTGCCGTTCAGGTGGACCGGGTCGGGCTTCGGGGAGACCTCTTGGATGCCGGGGTCCCGGTCGGGCGTCGTTTCCTGGAGCCGGAACCAGGGGCCGGCCGGGCCGAGGCCCGACGGGTGGACGGTCCGCACGGTGTCGTCCGCGCCTGCGGTGGGAGCGCTTGCGCAGGCGAGGAGCGTCAGGGAGGACAGGGCGGCGGTGGCGGTCGCGGTGCGCAGGAGCGCGCGTGACGCCCCGGAGGTGCGCGGGGATCGGGTCATAAGTGTGAGGAAAATATAAACTGTGTGTCATGAGTGCGATACTCGCCGTGACGCGCACTCAGGCTCCCTCCAATGCCGCAGCGCGCAGGTACTGCCCGATCGCCCGCCGGCCTCCGGCCGGGGTGATCACCCCGACGTGGTTGTCCGGACGGATCAGGACCAGGACGTCGTCGCCGGGGCCGATGCCGTACGCCGAGCGGGCGTGGCCGTCGTCGTCGGCCAGGCCGTGCGCGTCGCCCGCGTCCACCCCGTACGCCCGCAGTTCGCCCTTGTGCGCCGCCGACGCCTCCCGCAGCGCCGACGTCGTGGCGGCGCCGAACCCGAGCAGGGTGAAGTGCGGTCCGGCGAAGGCCTCGAACAGCCGGCGAGGGGCTCCGGTCGCGATGTCCCGGCAGGGCGCGTCCGGGGCGCGGTCGCCCGCCCGCAGCCGGGGCGTGGCGCCGAGGCGGGCCAGTGAGCTCCAGCGGTAGCCGTCGCCCAGGCCGCCGGTGCGCGGGGTGACGGCCGTGTCGAGCCCGCCGCCCGGCTTCTTGATCGCTTCCAGCGTGGCCCGCAGCCGCTCCGCGGTGACGTCCAGGACCTCGGCCGCGACGGGCAGCCGCTCTTCCTCGTACGTGTCGAGCAGGGCCGGATCCGCCTGCCCGGAGGCGACCCGGGCGAGCTTCCAGCCGAGGTTGTACGCGTCCTGGATGCCGGTGTTCATGCCCAGTCCGCCCGCGATCGAGTGCACGTGCGCGGCGTCGCCCGCCAGGAACACCCGCCCCACCCGGTAGCGGTCCACCATGCGCTCGTTGACCCGGTAGGTGGAGAGCAGCGTCGCCTGCGTCAGCAGGCCGCCCGGCAATCCCGTGTGCCGGGCGAACAGCCGCTGGAAGCTCTCCAGTGACGGGGGCACCGGGGCGCCGGAGGCGTCGGTCTCGGGACCGGCCTGGAACCACCAGCCCGATCGCGTGCCGGGGATCGGGCACAGCATCACGGCGCCGTCCTCGTCGAACCACTGGTGCCAGAATCCGCGGTCCGGCCCCTGGACCTCGACGTCGCCGCCCACCATCATCTGCGTCTCGTCCGTCCGGCCCTCGAACGGGATGCCCAACAGCTTGCGCACCGCGCTGTGGCCGCCGTCGCAGCCGACGACGTACCGCGCCTCGATCCGTCCGCCGTCCGCGAGCGTGGCGGTCACGGACGCGTCGCCCTGGTCCAGCCCCGTGAGTTCGCGGCCGAGCCCGACCCGTACGCCGTACTCGGCGAGCCGGTCCCGCAGGGCCTCCTCCAGCCGCCACTGGGCGATCATCCAGGGCCGGTCGTAGGGGGCGTCCGGCGTCGGGCGCGCATCGGCGAAGGGGGTGGCGTCGGCGATCGCCACCCCGCCCCGGTACTTGCGCATCGGCAGGGGCGCGGACCCGGCGGCCAGCACCTCGTCGACGACCCCGAGGTCCTCCAGGACCTCCAGGGAGCGCGGGTTGGGGCCCTTGGCCCGGGAACTGCGCGGGTGGCGGGGGGCCTTGTCGATGATCGTGACGTCGACGTCCCGGCGGGCGAGATCGATGGCCAGGGTCAGCCCGGTCGGCCCGGAACCGACGATCAGCGCGGTGGTCGGGGATGAGGGCATGCGTACTCCTCGGGTGCGTGTCCGTGGACCTCAATAGAAACGCAACCGAGTTAAAAAGGCAACTAGGTAACGCGATGTGGAGGTGTGGAGGCCTCCGCCGCTGCCGGGGCGGCGGCCTGCTTCGCCGCGGCCAGCCGCGCGGCCTGCGCCCGCGCCCTCGTGCGCCGTGAGGTCCGCAGCGCGTCCCAGGTCAGCAGCGTGAGGGCCAGCCAGACCAGCGCGAAGCCCGCCCACCGCTCCGCGGGCATCGCCTCGTGGAAGTACACGATTCCGAGGAGGAACTGGAAGACCGGCGCCAGGTACTGCAACAGGCCCAGGGTGGAGAGGGGCACGCGGATCGCGGCCGCCCCGAACAGCACCAGCGGCACGGCCGTCACCAGGCCCGTCGCCGCGAGCAGCGCCGCATGACCGGCGCCCCCGGAGGTGAAGGTCGACTCGCCCCGCGCGCCCAGCCACAGCAGATAGCCGAGCGCGGGCACGAACAGCACCGCGGTCTCGGCGGTGAGCGACTCCAGGCCGCCCATGCCGACCTTCTTCTTCACCAGGCCGTACGTCGCGAAGGAGAATGCCAGGACCAGGGAGATCCACGGCGGCTGCCCGTAGCCGATCGCCAGGACGAGCACCGCCGCGACACCGGTGCCGACCGCCACCCACTGCGTGGGGCGGAGCCGTTCGCCGAGGAGCAGGACGCCCATGGCGATGGTGACCAGCGGATTGATGAAGTAGCCGAGGGAGGCCTCGACGACGTGTCCGTTGTTCACGGACCAGATGTACAGGCCCCAGTTGACGGTGATCACGGCGGCGGCGACGGTGATCAGCGCCAGTTTCCGCGGCTGCCGGAGCAGTTCGCCGATCCATGCCCAGCGGCGCAGGACGAGCAGGGCGATGCCGACGACGCCGAGGGACCAGACCATGCGGTGGGCGAGGATCTCGACCGCCCCGGACGGTTTCAGCAGGGGCCAGAAGAGCGGGACGGCACCCCACAGGCCGTAGGCGGCGAACCCGGACAGCAGTCCGGCCCGTTGTTCGTTCTTCCCCTTCACGGGCCCTCCTGGCAGATCTCCGCCGGCGGCTGCGCCGACCTCATGAAGGTAGCGCCGACGCGGCCCGGTGTCATAGCCGTATCGTCAGACGGTCATGACACCGGGCTCCCGGCCCGCCGTGCGCCTTTCGCCGTGCTCCCTACCGGGAGGCGACCGCGGCGGCGACCGTCTCGGCGAGCGGCGTCGTCGGGCGGCCGATCAGCCGGGCCAGGTCGCCGCCGGTGTGGGCCAGCAGGCCGCGCCGGACGGCCTCGTCCACGTCGACGAGGATCGCCGCGAAACCCTCGGGCACGCCTGCGCCGACCAGGATCTCCTGGTGCACGGCGGCCGGGACGTCCTTGTGGACGATCTCCTCGCCGGTGGCCCGGGAGACCTCCGCCGCGTACTCCGCGAACGACCAGGCGACATCCCCGCTCAGCTCGTAGGCCTTGCCCAGGTGGCCCTCGCCGGTCAGGACGGCTGCCGCCGCGGCGGCGTAGTCGGCGCGGGTGGCGGAGGCGACACGTCCCTCGCCCGCGTTGGCCACGACCGCCCCGTGGGCCAGGACGGGGGCCAGGTTCGCGGTGTAGTTCTCCGTGTACCAGCCGTTGCGCAGGAACGTGTACGGGAGGCCGGAGTCGAGGATCAGCTGCTCGGTCACCTTGTGCTCGGCGGCCAGCTGGAAGTCGGCGGCGGGTCCGCCCAGGACGCCGGTGTACGCGAGCTGCGCCACGCCCGCCGCCTTGGCCGCGTCGATGACCGCGGCGTGCTGCGCGACGCGGCGGCCGACCTCGCTGCCGGAGATGAGCAGCACCCGGTCGCCGGCCCGGAAGGCGCCGGCCAGCGTCTCCGGGCGGTCGTAGTCGGCGATCCGGAGCTCCACGCCACGGGCGGCCAGGCCGGCGGCCTTCTCCTTGTCGCGGACGACGGCGGCGATCCCGTCGGCGGGTGTCGTGGTCAGCAGCTGCTCGATGACGAGGCGGCCGAGTTCTCCGGTGGCTCCGGTGACGACGATGCTCATGGGGTGTTTCTCCTCTTCAGGTGCTTATGTGCCTGCTCATGCGTTCTGACACTCACCCTAGAGAGTGCACTAACCAAACGAAAGTACCCACTTTGAAGTAAGGTACTGGTATGAGCGTAAGCAGTGTGGAGCGACGGCCCGACGTGCGGGAGCCGATGTGCCCTTCCCGGCTGGTCCTGGAACACGTGACCAGCCGCTGGGGCGTCCTCGTGCTCGCCGCCCTGCTGGAGCGCTCGTACCGCTTCAGCGAACTGCGCCGTGAGGTCGGCGGCGTCAGCGAGAAGATGCTGGCGCAGACCCTCCAGACCCTGGAGCGTGACGGCTTCGTGGACCGGGACGCCAAGCCGGTGATCCCCCCGCGGGTCGACTACACGCTCACCGCGCTGGGCCGGGAGGCCGCCGAGCAGGTGTGGGCCCTGGCGCGCTGGTCGGAACGGAGCCTGGACGCGGTGGACGCGGCACGCGCGGCGTACGACGTCCGCAAGGAGGGCCGTACCGGCTGAGCGGTGCCGGCCGGCGGTGCACGGCGAAGCGCCGGCCGCCCCGCGTCCGCGGGAGGGCCGGCGCTTCGAGGCCGGGGGGTCCGGTGGCCTAGCCGGCGACCGTCCAGTGGTCGTTGCCCGCGAGCAGGGCGCCCAGGTCGCCCTTGCCGCGCTGCTCGACGGCGGTGTCGAGTTGGTCGGCCATGAGCGTGTCGTAGACCGGCCGTTCGACGTCGCGCAGTACGCCGATCGGCGTGTGGTGCAGGGTGTCCGGGTCGGCCAGCCTGCTGAGCGCGAAGGCGGTGGTCGGCGACGCGGCGTGCGCGTCATGGACGAGGATCTGCGACCGGTTCTCCTCGGTGACGGCCACCACTCTCAGATCGCCCGTCAGCGAGTCCCGTACGACACCCTTCGAGTCGTCCGTGCCGAACAGGATCGGCTGCCCGTGCTCCAGCCGGATCACCGCCTCCTGGGCCTGGTCCTTGTCCTTCAGGACCTCGAACGCGCCGTCGTTGAAGATGTTGCAGTTCTGGTAGATCTCCACCAGCGCCGTACCGGGGTGGTCCGCCGCCGCGCGCAGCACGCTCGTGAGGTGCTTGCGGTCGGAGTCGACGGTACGGGCGACGAACGAGGCCTCCGCGCCGATCGCGAGGGACACCGGGTTGAAGGGGGCGTCCAGCGAACCCATCGGCGTCGACTTGGTGATCTTGCCGACCTCGGAGGTGGGGGAGTACTGCCCCTTGGTCAGCCCGTAGATCCGGTTGTTGAACAGCAGGATCTTCAGGTTCACGTTGCGGCGCAGGGCGTGGATGAGGTGGTTGCCGCCGATGGACAGCGCGTCACCGTCCCCCGTGACCACCCAGACGCTCAGGTCCCGCCGGGACGAGGCGAGTCCGGTGGCGATGGCCGGGGCGCGGCCGTGGATCGAGTGCATCCCGTAGGTGTTCATGTAGTACGGGAACCGGGAGGAGCAGCCGATGCCGGAGACGAAGACGATGTTCTCCTTCGCCAGTCCGAGCTCGGGCATGAAGCCCTGCACGGCGGCGAGGACCGCGTAGTCGCCGCAGCCGGGGCACCAGCGCACTTCCTGGTCGGACTTGAAGTCCTTCATGGACTGCTTGGCCTCGGTCTTCGGCACCAGCTGGAGGAGTTCGTTGGTCTCAGGCATCGATGGCCTCCTGGAGGGCCGTGGCGAGCTGCTCGGCCTTGAACGGCATGCCGTTGACCTGGTTGTAACTGTGCGCGTCCACCAGGTACTTGGCCCGGATGAGCGTGGCCAGCTGCCCGAGGTTCATCTCGGGGACGACCACCTTGTCGTAACGCTTCAGCACCTCGCCGAGATTCCGCGGGAACGGGTTGAGGTGGCGCAGATGGGCCTGCGCGATGGGCTGCCCGGCGGCGCGCAGCCGTCGGACGGCGGCGGTGATGGGTCCGTACGTCGATCCCCAGCCGAGCACCAGGGTCTTCGCGCCCGCCGGGTCGTCGACCTCCACATCCGGCACCTCGATGCCGTCCACCTTGGCCTGGCGGGTGCGGACCATGAAGTCGTGGTTGGCGGGGTCGTAGGAGATGTTGCCGGTGCCGTCCTGCTTCTCGATGCCGCCGATGCGGTGTTCGAGACCGGGCGTGCCCGGGACGGCCCACGGGCGGGCCAGGGTCTGCGGGTCGCGCTTGTAGGGCCAGAAGACCTCGGTGCCGTCGGCCAGCTCGTGGTTCGGGCCGCCGGCGAACTGGACGCGCAGGTCCGGGAGTTCGTCCACCTCGGGGACGCGCCAGGGCTCGGAGCCGTTGGCCAGGTAGCCGTCGGAGAGCAGGAAGACCGGGGTGCGGTAGGCCAGGGCGATCCGGGCGGCGTCGAGCGCCGCGTCGAAGCAGTCCGCCGGGGTCTTCGGGGCGACGATCGGCACGGGGGCCTCGCCGTTGCGCCCGTACATCGCCTGGAGGAGGTCGGCCTGCTCGGTCTTGGTCGGCAGTCCGGTGGAGGGGCCGCCGCGCTGGATGTCGATGATGAGCAGGGGGAGTTCGAGGGAGACGGCCAGGCCGATCGTCTCGGACTTGAGCGCCACGCCCGGGCCGGAGGTGGTCGTGACCGCGAGGCTGCCGCCGAAGGCCGCGCCGAGCGCGGCGCCGATTCCGGCGATCTCGTCCTCGGCCTGGAAGGTGCGCACGCCGAAGTTCTTGTGCTTGGACAGTTCGTGCAGGATGTCCGAGGCCGGCGTGATCGGGTACGAGCCCAGGTACAGCGGCAGGTCCGCCTGCCGGCCCGCGGCGATCAGACCGTAGGACAGCGCCAGGTTCCCCGAGATGTTGCGGTACGTGCCGGTGGGGAAGGCCTGCGACGCCGGGGCCACCTCGTAGCTGACCGCGAAGTCCTCGGTGGTCTCCCCGAAGTTCCAGCCGGCCCGGAACGCCGCCACGTTCGCCTCGGCGATCTGCGGCTTCTTGGCGAACTTGGCCCGCAGGAACTTCTCCGTGCCCTCGGTCGGCCGGTGGTACATCCACGACAGCAGACCCAGCGCGAACATGTTCTTGGAGCGCTCGGCCTCCTTGCGGGAGAGCCCGAAGTCCTTCAGCGCCTCGATGGTGAGCGTGGTCAGTGGCACCGGATGGACGTGGTACGCCTCCAGCGAGCCGTCCTCCAGCGGGCTGGTCCCGTACCCCACCTTCGCCATCGGCCGCTTGGTGAACTCATCGGTGTTGACGATGATTTCGGCGCCACGCGGCACATCGGCGATGTTGGCCCTGAGCGCGGCCGGGTTCATCGCCACCAGGACGTCCGGGGCGTCACCCGGGGTCAGGATGTCGTGGTCGGCGAAGTGGAGCTGGAACGAGGACACGCCCGGCAGGGTTCCTGCGGGGGCGCGGATCTCGGCGGGGAAGTTCGGCAGCGTGGAGAGGTCGTTCCCGAAGGACGCGGTCTCCGAGGTGAAACGGTCACCCGTGAGCTGCATGCCGTCTCCGGAGTCACCCGCGAAGCGGATGATCACCCGGTCCAGGCGGCGGATCTCTTTCTCGCCGGTGCCTGCTGTTGCGGACTGGGGGGCACGCTGTCCCCCCACGAGTGCCTCACTGGCCTCATCGGCCTGTTCGGCTGGGCTACTGACCTGGCTGGTCACTTACTGGACCTCCCTCGGCGCGGCGGCTCGGAACCGTCCGGCCCGCCGGCGGTCCCGGGTCCCACCCTACGTGTGTAAGGGTCGCCTTCCTCTGGCTGATCGCATGGTGGACGGCGTTTTGAGACGATTTTCGGCGCTGTTCCGTCATGATTCACCAGCCACCCTGTTTCCTGCCGGACCCTCGAAGGAGACACCCAGGAGTAGGGCCCGTCGGCCTACATTCTGACAGCCTGTCAGATCCTGGGAGCGGGCATCAGGAGTTCAGATAGGTCAGGACCGCGAGGACCCGCCGGTGGTCGCCGTCGCTCGGGGACAGCCCCAGTTTCAGGAAGATATTGCTGACGTGCTTCTCCACGGCGCCGTCGCTCACCACGAGCTGCCTGGCCACCGCGGAGTTCGTCCGCCCTTCCGCCATCAGGCCGAGCACCTCGCGCTCGCGCGGTGTCAGCCCGGCCAGCACGTCCTGCTTACGGCTCCGGCCCAGCAGCTGCGCCACCACCTCGGGGTCCAGCGCCGTCCCGCCCTGCGCCACCCGGACCACCGCGTCGACGAACTCGCGGACCTCGGCGACCCGGTCCTTCAGCAGATAGCCGACACCCCGGCTGGACCCGGCCAACAACTCGGTGGCGTACTGCTCCTCGACGTACTGCGAAAGGACCAGCACCCCGATTCCCGGATACTCCTTACGGAGCAGTACCGCCGCCCGCACCCCTTCGTCGGTGTGCGTGGGGGGCATCCGCACGTCGGCGACCACCACATCCGGCAGTGCGTCCTGCCCGGCGAGGTCGCTCACCGTCTTGATCAACGCCTCCGCGTCACCGACCCCCGCCACGACGTCATGCCCGAGATCGGTCAGCAGCCGGGTCAGTCCCTCCCGGAGCAGTACCGAATCCTCGGCGATGACTACGCGCACCCTGTCCTCCACCACGACGCTGAATCCCCCACTTGTCCGCTGTTCCCACCCGTATGCCGTCCAGCATCCCAGTATCGGCAGTGACGTCGCGAACCTTCGCCGGGTTGCCTCGCCACGGGCCCGGCCACCCATGGGCACGCAAACGCCCCGGGGCCGGGCGGGCCCGGTGTACGGGTCCGCCCGGCGCCCGGGCGCGGGAGGGGGATCAGCCGCGCCACGGAAGCTCGGCCGTGATCCTCGTCGGGCCGCCCACGGGGGAGGCGACGACGAGGATCCCGTCCACCGCGTCCAGCCGCTCGGTCAGACCGGCCAGACCGGTGCCCGACGTCAGGCCGGCCCCGCCGCGCCCGTTGTCGGTGACCTGGAGCATGAGCCGGTCGGCCGAGCGCCACACGTCGACGGAGGCGCGGGTGGCGTGGGCGTGCTTGCTGACGTTCTGCAGCAGTTCGGACACGGTGAAGTACGCGATGCCCTCGATGGCCTGCGCGGGGCGGGACGACAGGTCGACCTCGACCGTGACGGGGACGGTGCAGCGGGAGGCGATGGCGGAGAGCGCGGCGTCCAGGCCGCGGTCGGTGAGGACGGCGGGGTGGATGCCGCGGGCGAGGTCGCGCAGTTCCTGGAGGGCGACCTTCACTTCGCCGTGGGCCTCGTCGACCATCCTGGCGGCGGCCTCGGGGTCGTCCGTCAGCTTCTCCTTCGCCAGCCCCAGGTCCATGGCGAGGGCGACGAGCCGGGCCTGGGCCCCGTCGTGGAGGTCGCGCTCGATGCGGCGCAGGTCGGCGGCGGCCGTGTCCACGACCACCCCGCGGTCCGACTCCAGCTCCGTGACACGCGTCGCCAGCCGCGACGGACCCAGCAGTCCGGCCACCATCAGCCGGTCCACCGTGGCCAGACCGCGGATGACCCACGCCGTGACCAGGACCAGCACCAGCCCGAAGGCACTGGTCAGCGCCAGCTCGACGGAGGAGTCCAGGTACACCCGGTGGGCGGAGTCGCCGTACAGCTGCACCCCGTCGATCCCCACGTAAGCGGGGAAGACCCACGAGTACAGCGGGTAGGTGAGCGCCGTCCAGCCGCACGTCCACAGGGTCACCGAGACGGTGAACGCGAAGACCGCCCACGGGAGGTGCAGCAGCGAGTAGAGCAGGTGCCGCCAGGACACCCCGCTCTTCAGGACCGCTCCGACCCAGGACATCAATCCACCGGTCCTGCCCCGCACCGGCGCGGGATCGGCCACGTCCAGCCTCAGCAGCCCCCGCGCCCGTGCCCGCTCCAGCGCCCCGAAGCCGCGGCACATGGCCAGCCCGGCGGCCAGCACGGGGATCCCCAGGAAGGTGATGAGCAGCCCGGCGCCGAGCGAGACCATGGTGATCGCGAAGGTGAACAGCACGATGCTGATCGGCAGGCTCAGCACCAGATAGCCGAACTCGCGCCAGGTCCTGCCCTCGACGGGGGCGCGCAGCGCGGCCGGCACGACGTGTTTCGCCGCGAGTCGGCCCCCCGGGCCGCTTCCCGAACGCTGGGGGTCCCGTGTGTCCGGTCCGTATGCGGTGGCCATGGGGTTCCGTCCGTTTCTTCTGCTTCTGCTTCTACGTCTGCGTGCGTACGTGCGTTCGTGGAGGCGTGCGCGCCTGCGGGTCCGCTGCCGTGTGCCGTGTGCCTACGTCAAGAGTGCTGGGCCGTGCGCCCGCGCACCATGAGGGCGGTCTCCCTCTTCGACCGGGGGTTTTCCCCACCCCAGGGGTCCGGCGGCGGGGCCCGTGGGTCCCGTCGGTGGTCGAGGTCAGGCCGTACGGGCGTCGGCCGCGCTCTTCTCGCTCTCCCGGTCGCGCCAGGGCAATTCCGCGGTGACGGTGGTCGGACCGCCTGCCGGGGAGTCGAGGACGAACAGCCCGTCGACGGCGTCCAGCCGCTCGGCGAGCCCCGACATCCCGGTCCCGCCGTCCATGGAGGCCCCGCCCCGGCCGTCGTCGGTGACCTGGAGCATGAGCCGGTCGGCCGAGCGCCACACGTCGACGGAGGCGCGGGTGGCGCGGGCGTGCTTGCTGACGTTCTGCAGCAGCTCGGACACGGTGAAGTACGCGATGCCCTCGATGGCCTGCGCCGGCCGTCCCGGCAGATCCACCCCCACCGTGACGGGGACGGTGCAGCGGGAGGCGATGGCGGAGAGCGCGGCGTCCAGGCCGCGGTCGGTGAGGACGGCGGGGTGGATGCCGCGGGCCAGGTCGCGCAGTTCCTGCAACGCGACCTTCACCTCGCCGTGGGCCTCGTCGACCATCCTGGCGGCGGCCTCGGGGTCGTCCGTCAGCTTCTCCTTGGCCAGCCCCAGCCCCATGGCCAGGGCGACGAGCCGGGCCTGCGCCCCGTCGTGGAGGTCGCGCTCGATGCGGCGCAGGTCGGCTGCGGCCGTGTCCACGACCACCCCGCGGTCCGACTCCAGCTCGGCGATCCGGCGTTCCAGCTCGTCGGAGGGGGAGAGCAGCCCGCGCACCATCCCGCGGTCGGCGTTGGTCATCAGCCGCGCCGTATAGGGGAGCACCGGCCACAGGACGAAGAGACTCACGAGCGTCACCACGAACGTGACCACGCCCCACGGCAGCCGTATGAACGAGTACAGCACCGCGCGCCAGCCGACCGGGTCCTTCAGGCTCGACCACAGCCAGGCGAAGAACCCCTCCTCCCGGCGGACCCGGGACATCGGGCTCGGCTCGTCGATCCGCAGCCCGAGCAGCCCCCGCGCCCGGCCCCGCTCGGCCCGCCCGAGCAGCCGGGCCCCCTGGAGCCCGAACGCCAGCAGGGGCAGACCGATCACCGTGACCGCCAGTCCCACACCGACGCCGATCATCAGCACGGTGTAGACGAATCCGGCGATCGCCATCGGGAGATTGGCGAGGAGGTGCGCGATCTCCTTCCACGTCCACCGGTCGAAGGCGAAGCGGACCGGAGGCGGCCCGTCGTGGTCGGGTACCTGGGGGCTCATGGTCATGCGACCAGCCTGCCGGGCCCGGCCTGCGGACGCCATGGGGCCCGTGGGTGGGGGCGAAGTAGGGATATCCCTACCAGTTGCCCGACGCAACTGCTTACCGTCCCTTTACAGGGCCTAGACTCCCGTGCGTACAGATCGTCGAACAGGTTGCAGGCTGAGGGAGCGAGGGGCGGACGTGACGGACGTGGCGGACCTGCCGGGATCGGCCGTTCTCGCGTCGGGCTACTTCCACAGTTACTCGGTGGTCGGACTGCTCGCGGTGATCGGCGTGCTGTTCGTCGCCGTCGCCTTCGGAGCCGGCCGGCTGCTGCGTCCCGTGGTGCCGACGCCGGAGAAGCTCCTCACGTACGAATGCGGCGTGGACCCCGTGGGGGAGGGCTGGGCACACACCCAGGTCCGCTACTACGTCTACGCCTTCCTGTACGTGATCTTCGCCGTCGACTCGATCTTCCTGTTCCCGTGGGCCACCGTCTTCGCCGCGCCCGGATACGGCGCCACGACGCTGGTGGAAATGTTCATCTTCCTCGGTTTCCTGGCCGTGGGACTGCTCTACGCATGGAAGAAGGGCGTCCTCGAATGGACGTGACGAGCCCGTCGTCCTCCGAGCCGGGCGCCGAATCCGCCCCCGTACCCACGTTCCTCCCGGAACCGAAGCGCCTGGGCGTGCTGTCCCGGCTGGCGCCCGAGCCGATGAAGGTGGTCCTCAACTGGGGCCGCCGCTACAGCCTCTGGGTCTTCAACTTCGGGCTCGCCTGCTGCGCCATCGAGTTCATCGCCGCCTCCATGGCGCGCCACGACTTCATCCGGCTCGGCGTGATCCCGTTCGCCCCGGGCCCCCGCCAGGCCGACCTCATGATCGTCTCCGGCACGGTGACGGACAAGATGGCGCCCGCGGTGAAGCGGCTGTACGAGCAGATGCCCGAGCCCAAGTACGTCATCTCCTTCGGCGCCTGCTCCAACTGCGGAGGCCCGTACTGGGACTCGTACTCCGTGACCAAGGGCGTCGACCAGATCATCCCGGTGGACGTCTACGTCCCGGGCTGCCCGCCCAGGCCGGAAGCGCTGCTCCAGGGCATCCTCAAGCTCCAGGAGAAGATCGCCCGCGAGTCGCTGGGCGAGCGCTACGCGACGGGCGGCGGCCACCGGCCTTCCCCCGCCGCGCTCCGCAGCGGCCTGGTCGCCGCACCCACGACGCCGGGCCCGTCGGATGCGCCGGGCTCCTCGGACGCGGCTAGCTCCTCGGACGCGGCGGGCGCGGCGGGTTCTTCTCCGTCGTCGGATGCGATGGGTGCGTCTGGAGCGACGGATCCGGACGGTGCGTCCGGTGCGACAGGTGCGTCTGGAGCGACGGATACGTCGGGGGAGGAGCAGAGGTGAGCGCCGCCGCCGAGAGTGCCGCGAACTACGACCGGCTGCCGGACGACGTCACCGATGTCTTCGGCGAGGGGGCCACGGCGGAGCAGGCCCACGACCTGCTGACGGTCGACGTGCCGCCCGCCTCCTGGATCGCCGCCCTGGAAACGGCGCGCGACCGGCTCGGCTGCACCTACTTCGACTGGCTGAGCGCCGTGGACGAGCCGGGCACCGGCTTCCGGGTCTGCGCCCATGTCGTCGCGCTGCCGGCCGAGGGCGGGCCCGTCCGGCGGCTGCTGGTCCGTACGACGGTTCCGCACGAGGCGGCCGTGCTGCCCACCGCGATCGGTGTGTACGCCGGCGCCGCCTGGCACGAGCGCGAGACCCACGAGATGTTCGGCATCGGCTTCGACGGCCACCCGCACCTCGTCCCCCTCCTGCTGCCCGAGGGCTTCGAGGGCCACCCCCTGCGCAAGGACTTCGTCCTGGCGGCCCGCGTGGCGAAGGCCTGGCCGGGCGCCAAGGAGCCCGGCGAGTCGGAGCACGGCGGCCCGAAGCGCCGCACGATGCTGCCGCCCGGCGTCCCCGACCCGAACGAATGGGGCCCGCTGAAGGGCCAGCTCCCGCCTGCCCCGGCCCGCCCGGCACGCGCGGCCCGGCCCGCGGGCGACCGCCCGGCCCGCCGCACCCGCAGTGCGAGCGACGCCACACCGGCCACACCTTCTGCCTCACCTGCCACCCCGGCGGGGGAGCCGGCGCTCCGGACGGCGCCTCCGCGCCGGACCCGCAGCGCGTCGCAGGGCTCGGCGAGCCAGCAGGCGCCGGAGGGCTCCGCGGTCACGGGCGGGGACACGGCGCCGAGCGCGGCTCCGGAGGCGGGGCCCGCTCCGTCACGGGGTGAGGCGTCGGGTCGCGACGCGACTCGGGAGGCGGCCGCAGCCTCGGACGCTGCCCCCGCGGCCCCGGCCTCGGACGCTGCCCCCGCGGCCCCGGCCTCGGACGCTGCCCCCGCGGCCCCGGTGCCGGACGCGCCGTGGCGTAACGCCCGCCCCGCGTTCGACGAGCCCTCCGGGGAACCCGAGACCCTCCGGCGATCGAAGAGCGGGGGGCCGGGGGCGGAGCCCCCAGTTCCGGAAGGGGCGGGCAGGGGAGAGGCCCCGCGCACCGGCACCCCCGGCGCACCGGCCTCCGAACCGACCCCCCAGCAGGCCCCCGACGCACCCACGGAGCAGACGGCCCCCGAAGGCCCCGACACCTCCCACGCTGCCGAAACCCCTGATACGCCCGAAAGCCGGGAAACCCCCGGCACTCCCGGCACCCCCGGAACCCGCAAGTCCGGGAACACCCCCGAGGCCCCCGAGCCCCCCGACACCCCCGCCGGAGGCGATCCCGAGTGAACGACGTACTGGACGTCGCCCTTCGCCTCGTCATCGTCTTCGCCGTGTTCATGGTCGTCCCCCTCGTCGTGGGGCAGGCCGAGCACAAGGTAATGGCCCACATGCAGGGCCGCCTCGGCCCCATGTACGCCGGCGGCTTCCACGGCTGGGCCCAGCTCGTCGCGGACGGCGTGAAGTTCGCGCAGAAGGAAGACATCGTCCCGGCCGAGGCCGACCGCCGGGTCTTCCAGCTCGCGCCCGCCGTCGCGCTGCTTCCGTATCTCCTCGTCATCGTCGCGATCCCGATCGGGCCCGGTGAGGGCGCGGTCGGCCAGGTCGTCGACGCGGGCATCTTCTTCGTCCTCGCCGTGATGGGCGTCGGCGTGCTCGGCTCGCTCATGGCGGGCTGGGCCTCCGCCAACAAGTTCTCGCTGCTCGGCGGCCTCCGCACCGCCGCGCAACTGCTCGCCTACGAGCTGCCCATGCTGCTCGCCGCCGCCTCCGTGGCCATGGCGGCCGGCACCGTCTCCCTCCCCGGCATCCTCAACGCCTTCGAGTGGTGGTGGCTGCCCTGGCAGATCGTCGGTGCGCTGGTCTTCTTCGTGGCCGGGCTCGCCGAACTCCAGCGCCCGCCCTTCGACATGCCGGTCGCCGACTCAGAGATCATCTTCGGCGCGTACACCGAGTACACCGGCCTGCGCTTCGCACTCTTCCTGCTCGCCGAATACGCGGGCATCGTCGTGCTGTGCGGACTCACCACCGTCCTCTTCCTCGGCGGCTGGCACGGTCCCCTGGGCGCCGACGGACTCGGCTGGGTCTGGACGCTCCTGAAGACAGGCATCCTCGCCTTCGTCGTCATCTGGCTGCGCGTGAGCTATCCGCGGCTGCGCGAGGACCAGCTCCAGAAGCTCGCCTGGACCACACTCATCCCGCTCGCTCTCGCGCAGATCGCGCTCACCGGCATCGTGAAGGTGGCGATCAACTAGTGCCCCCGATCCCCGGCTCAGGCCTGGCCAAGGGACTCGCCGTCACCCTGCGGACGATGACGAAGAAGACCGTCACCGCCCAGTACCCCGACGTGCAGCCCGAACTCCCGCCCCGCTCCCGTGGCGTCATCGCGCTGTTCGAGGAGAACTGCACGGTCTGCATGCTCTGCGCACGCGAGTGCCCGGACTGGTGCATCTACATCGACTCCCACAAGGAGACCGTGCCCGCGGCGGCCCCGGGCGGCCGCGAGCGCAGCCGCAACGTGCTGGACCGCTTCGCGATCGACTTCTCGCTCTGCATGTACTGCGGCATCTGCATCGAGGTGTGCCCGTTCGACGCGCTGTTCTGGTCGCCGGAGTTCGAGTACGCGGAGACGGACATCCTCGAACTCACCCACGAGCGCGACAAACTGCGCGACTGGATGTGGACGGTTCCCGAACCGCCTGCCCTCGACCCGGCTGCCGAAGAGCCGAAGGAGATCGCCGCCGCACGCAAGGCGGCGGAGAAGCTCCGCACCCAGCGCGAGCAGGAAGCCGCGGCCGCGGCGCCGCCCGCCCCCGCCGACGAGGAAACCGCCGCCCCGCCCGCCCCCACGGACCAGGAGGGACAGGCGTGATCACCGCCATCGGCGCTGCCGTCGGAGCCACTTCCGGCGCTGCCTTCGCAGCTGCCCCCGGCTCCGCCCTCGCCGCCGCGAGCCACCCCGGCTTCCTCTCCCCGACCGGGGTCGAGATCGCCTTCGTCCTCGTCGGCATCGCCACCCTCGGCGCGGCCCTCGTCACCGTCACGACCCGGCAGCTGGTGCACGCCGCCCTCTGGCTGATCGTGGCGCTCGGCGGCCTGGCCGTCGAGTACCTCCTGCTCACCGCGGAGTTCATCGCCTGGGTACAGGTACTGATCTACGTCGGTTCCGTGGTCGTCCTCCTCCTGTTCGGCCTGATGCTCACCCGGGCCCCCATCGGCCGCTCCCCGGACGCCGATTCGGAGAACCGGTGGGCCGCCCTCGCGGTGGCCGTCGCCGCGGCGGGCACCCTCGTCTGGGTCGTCGTGGACGCCTTCCGCACCACCTGGATCGAGCTGGACGGACCCGCCCAGGGCTCCACGGAGGCCACCGGCTCCTTCCTCTTCCGGCACTGGGTGCTGCCCTTCGAAGCGCTCTCCGTCCTGCTGCTCGCCGCCCTCGTCGGCGCGATCGTCATGTCCCGCAAGGGCCGGGAGACCAAGGGCGCGGACCGCCAGGGCCTGGACGGCGACGGCCCGGCTCACGGGGACGACAAGGGCCGGCAGACCGCGAGCCGGGAGAGCACGACCCGGCAGACCGCGAGCCGGGAGAGCACGAGCCGAGAGGCCAAGAGCTGATGCACCTCGCCTATCCCGCCGTGCTCGCCGCCCTCCTCTTCTGCACCGGGCTGTACGGGGTGCTCGCCCGGCGCAACGCGATCCTCGTCCTGATGTCCGTCGAGCTGATGCTCAACGCCGTCAACCTCAACCTCGTCGCGTTCGACGTCTGGCTCCGCGACGCCCTGCACTCCGGCCAGGCCCTCACCCTGTTCACCATCGCCATCGCGGCGGCGGAGATCGGCATCGGCCTGGCGATCGTCCTCGCCGTGTACCGCAACCGCGGCAGCTCCGACGTCGACCGCCTCCGCGACACCGCCGAGACCGACGACGCCGAGCACCTCCCGGCCGGCGACGGCGACGAGGACCCGGACGGCGACGCCCCCGGAACCGAAGACCAGGCCACTGCTCCGGCAGGGAAGGCAAAGAAGGCAGAGGCCACCGCGTGACCACCACGACCCTCGCCGTCCTCGTCCCCCTCATCCCGTTCCTGGGCGCGGCGGCCGGCCTGCTCCTCGGCCGCACCGCACCGGGCTTCGTCCGGCCGCTCGCCGTGCTGCCGGCCCTCGTCTCCCTCGTCGCCGCCGCCGTCGTCGCGGCACGGCAGGGTGGCGGCCGGGCCATCGACGCATCGACCCAGCTCACCCCCACCGGCTCGGTCCCGATCGACCTCGCGCTGCACCTCGACGGCTTCGCCGTCCTCGTCGCCGTCCTGGTCGCGCTCGTCGCGAGCTGTGTGCAGATCTACTCGACCGCCTACCTGCGCGACGACCCCCGCTACCCCTCGTACGCGGCCCTGGTCTCCCTCTTCACCTCCGCGATGCTGCTCGTCGTCTACTCCGGCGACCTGATGGTGCTCCTGGTCGGCTGGGAGATCATGGGCATCTGTTCGTACTTCCTGGTCGGCCACTACTGGGAGACGCCCGAAGCCCGCGCCGCCTCCCTCAAGGCCTTCCTGGTCACCAAGCTCGGCGATGTCCCCTTCCTCATCGGCCTGTTCGCCCTCGCCGCCGACACCGGTACCTTCCGCATCACCGGCATCCTGGGTTCCGTCGCCCACGGCGGCCTCGATCACCCCACCCTGATCGCCCTGCTCCTCCTCGCCGGTGTCGCGGGCAAATCCGCGCAGTTCCCGCTGCACACCTGGCTGCCCGACGCCATGGCCGGCCCCACCCCCGTCTCCGCGCTGATCCACGCGGCGACGATGGTCGCCGCCGGCATCTACTTCGTGGCCCGGCTCCTTCCCGTCTTCGCCGAATCCGGCGCCGCTCTCGTCGTCCTCGCCGTGATGGCCGCCGTCACGATGATCGGCTCCGGACTCGCCGCCCTCGCGCAGGACGACATCAAGCGCGTCCTCGCCTACTCGACCATCGGCCAGCTCGGCTACATGTCCGGCGCCCTCGCCGTCGGCGACCGCGGCGCGGCCGTCTTCCACCTGATCTCGCACGGTGCGTTCAAGGCCGTCCTCTTCCTCGCCGCGGGCGTCGTCATCCACGCCGCCGGCACCAACTCACTGGCCGCCATGTCCCGCATGGGAGGCCTGGCCAAGCGCATCCCCGACGCCTACTGGACGATGACGGTCGCCCTCCTCGCGCTGGCCGCCATTCCGCCGTTCGCCGGCTTCTTCTCCAAGGAAGCCGTCCTCGTCGCCGCCGAGCACACCGCCCTCGGCGACCGGCACGTCGCCCCGGCCGCCGCCGGATGGACCGTCCTCGTCGCCGGACTCCTGGCAGCCGTGCTCACCGCCGCGTACGCCACCCGCCTCTGGCTCCTCGCCTTCCGCGGCCGCGGCGCCGAGGCCCCCGACCACGGCAGGCAGCCCGTCGCCATGACCTCGGTGCTGTGGGTACTGGCCGTCCCCACCATGGCCTTCGGACTGACCGTCGGCGTGATCACCGACTGGTTCGACGGCCACAGCCTCACCCCGTCGCTGACCACCGCCGTCCTGTCCACCGGTGTCGGCCTCGTCGGCGGCCTCGTCACCTACGGGGCCTGGCGCCACACCACGGCACTCGCCGCAGGCACCCCCATGGGCGCGGTCGTCGCCCACCCCGACGCGGAACCCGCCCTCGTCGAGATCGAGGCCATCGAGGCCCGCACCGCCGCCTACGGCGACACCGGTGACGCCCCCGACCCCGCCGACCCCGGACGCCTGCTGCTCGGCCCGCTCCACCACCACGCGGCCACCGGCTTCCATCTGGACGCCCTGTACGCGGCGCTGTTCGTCCGCCCCGTCCAGGCCGCGGCGAGCCTCGTCCGCTTCCTGGACCGCGAGGTCGTCGACACCTACGTACGCGGCTCCGCCACCGGCGCACGCTGGCTCGGCACCGCCGTCCGCCGCGCGCAGACGGGCAACGTGCAGACCTACCTCAGCGCACTGCTCGCCGGTTCGCTGGTCCTGGCGGTCGCCGCCGTCGTCTTCGCCAACGTCAACGCCGGGTCGTGAGCCGTGATCGATATCAGCGCATCCGTGATGCAGTTCCTTCTGGCGTTCATCGTCGTCGCCCCGCTCGTCGGAGCGGTGGCCGCTCTGCTCCCGGCCCCGCCCGGGCTGAAGGGCAGGAACCCCGACCAGGCCGTGCTCCGCCACGGCGTGACCGTCACCGGCGTGATCCTCCTCGCGGCGATCGTGCTGGCCCTGGGCTTCGACCACGACCACCCGTCGAAGATGCAGGCCACCACCGACATCAGCTGGATCCCGGCGCTCGACGTCCGCATCCACCTCGGCACCGACGGCATCTCGCTCCCCCTCCTCGTACTGACCGCGCTGCTGACCTTCCTCTGCGCGCTCTACAGCTACTTCAAAATGCCTGAGGGCCCCTCCCCGAAGGCCTTCGTCGCACTGGTCCTCGTCCTGGAGTCCGGCACCCTCGCGACCTTCGCCGTCCTCGACCTGCTGCTGTTCTTCCTGGCGTTCGAGATGGTGCTCATCCCGATGTACTTCCTCATCGCCCGCTGGGGCGGTGCGAGGAAGCAGGCGGCCGCCTGGAAGTTCATCCTCTACACACTGCTCGGCTCGGTCGTCATGCTGCTGGGCCTGCTCCTCATCGGACTGAAGAGCGGCACCTTCGACATGGTGGCACTCGCCACTGACAACGGCCGCGGCCTCACCTCGTCGGTGCAGGTCATCGCCGTACTCGCGATCGGTCTCGGGCTGGCGGTGAAGACCCCGATGTGGCCGCTGCACAGCTGGCTCCCGGACGCCCACACCGCCGCCCCGACGGTCGGCTCCGTCCTCCTCGCGGGCGTCCTGCTGAAGATGGGCACGTACGGATTCGTCCGGATCCTGCTCCCCGTCGCCCCCGAGGGCATGCACACGTTCGCGCCCTACCTCGCGGCGTTCGCGGTCGCCGGCATCATCTACGGATCGCTCGCCTGCCTCGCGCTCGCCCGGCCCGGCGCCAAGGGCGACCTGAAGCGGCTGATCGCGTACTCCTCCGTCGGCCACATGGGCTTCGTCCTGCTCGGCATCGCGAGCATGACCCCCACCGGCGTCAACGGGGCGCTCTTCGCCAACATCGCCCACGGCCTCATCACCGGCCTGCTCTTCTTCCTGGTCGGCGCGGTCAAGGACCGGTACGCAACCGCCGACCTCGACACCCTCGCCGGAGCCACCGGCGCCGCGCTCTACGGCCGCGCACCCCGCCTCGGCGGTCTTCTCGCGTTCGCCGCGGTCGCCTCCCTCGGCCTGCCCGGCCTCGCCGGGTTCTGGGGCGAGATGCTCGCCCTGTTCGGTGCCTTCGACCCCGCCGAGGGGCTCAGCCGCCCCGCCTTCCTCACCTTCATGTCGGTCGCCGCGTTCGGCACCCTGCTCACCGCCGCGTACCTGCTCCTCGTGGTCCGCCGCGTCTGCATGGGCGTCCAGCGTGAGGAGCCGCACCCGATCGCCGACATCCAGAGCTACGAATTCGCCGCCTGGACCCCTCTCGCGGCCCTCACCGTCCTCGCCGGCCTGTGGCCCGCCGTCCTCCTCGGCCTGACCGACCCGGCCGTGCAGAAGCTCCTCGCAGGAGGCAAGTCGTGACCACAGCGGCCGTAAGCGTCAGCCTCGCCCAGTCAGCGCCCGGGAGCACCACGCACCTCGTCCGGTCGGCGGCCGGGAGCACCACCGGCCTCGTCCAGTCCGTCGACTGGCTCGCGATCGCCCCGCCCGTCGCCGTCGCGGCCGTCGCCCTCGCCGTCCTGGTCGCCGACCTCTTCGTCCCGGCGGCCCGCAAGCCGCTCCTCGGCTACGGCGCCGTCGCCGGACTCGTCGCCGCGCTCGCGCTCGTCATCCCGCTGCACGAGGGCGACCGCTCCACCTTCTGCCTCACCACCGGCACCCGCGCCTGCAGCTACACCGCCGACCACTTCACCCTGGTCATCCAGGCCCTCGTCCTCGGCGGCGCCCTGCTCACCGCCCTGCTCTCCATCGGCGACACCCGCAAGCTGCCGGCCGGCGAGTTCTGGTTCCTGCTGCTGTCCTCCGCCGCCGGAGCCGCCCTCCTGCCCGCGGCCCGCGACCTCGCCACCCTCGTCGTCGCCCTCGAAGTCGCCTCGCTGCCCGCCTTCGCCCTCGTCGGCATCAAGCGCGGCGACCGGCGCTCCTCCGAGGCCGCACTGAAGTTCTTCCTCTCCTCCGTCGTCGCGACCGCCGTGATGCTCCTCGGCGTCAGCTTCGTGTACGCGACGACCGGCACCCTCCACCTCACGGAGATCGCCACCCGCCTCGACGACGTCCCCGGGCAGCTCTCCACCCTCGCCCAGGCGGGCGTCGCCCTCACCCTCGTCGGCTTCGCCTTCAAGACGGCCGCCGCACCCTTCCACTTCTGGGTCCCCGACACCTACGTCGGCGCCCCCCTGCCGATCGCCGCCTACCTCTCGGTCGTCGGCAAGGCGGTCGGCTTCTCCGGCCTCATCCTCGTCACCGTGGTCGCCTTCCCGTCGTACGCGGAGGTCTGGGGCCCCGCCCTCGCCGTCCTCGCCGCACTGACGATGACCGTCGGCAACGTCGCCGCCCTGCGCCAGAGCGCCACCCGCGCCCGCAGCGCCGTACGACTGCTCGCCTGGTCGTCCGTCGCCCAGGCCGGCTACCTCCTGGTGCCGATCGCCGCGGCCGCGTACGCCGGAGGCCGGCAGACCGGCTCCACCGTCGCCTACGCGCTGATGTACGCCGTCGTGAACCTGGGCGCCTTCGCGGTCGCCGCCCTCGTCGCCCGTACCCGCCCGGGCAACCGCCTCGCGGACTACCGCGGTCTGTACGCCACCCGCCCGCTCGCCGCCCTCGCGATGGGCTTCTTCCTGCTCTGCCTGGCCGGACTCCCGCCGGGCATCATCGGACTCTTCGCCAAGGTCACGGTCTTCTCCGCGGCCGTCGACGCCGGACTCGGCTGGCTCGCCGTCGTCATGGCCGTGAACGTCGTGATCGCGCTCTACTACTACCTCCAGTGGACCGCGGCCCTGTTCCGCGCCCCCGCCGAGGACGGCACGGAGCAGCCCGCCACCCGGCACCGCACGCCGGCACCGCTCACCGTCGCGATCATCCTCACCGCCGTCGCCGGCGTCGCCCTGTCGGGCGCTCCGCAGACCGTGCTCAGGTTCGCCGGCGTCGATCTGTTCTGACGGCTCCAAGATCGGTTTGCCCCCGGCGGCCCGCACAGGGCAAGGTCATGGCCGCGCACGGCGCATACAACCTTCCATCACGACAGAGGAGCCGGAAGCAGTGCTGAACGGGTTCAAGGACTTCATCCTCCGCGGAAACGTGGTCTCCATGGCGATCGGCCTCGCCGTCGGAGCCGCGTTCACCGCGGTCGTCACCGGGTTCAGCAACGCGTTCATCGTGCCGGTGATCGGGATCATCACCCGCGGGACCGGCGACTTCAGCAAGGCGCACTTCAACGTCGACGGTGTGGACTTCCCGTACGGCCTCTTCGTCAGCGCCGCCATCGCCTTCCTCATCACCGCCGCGGTCCTCTACTTCTGTGTCGTCGTGCCCATGGCCAACGTCCAGAAGCGCTTCACGGCGAAGAAGGACGAGGAGAAGGCCGACATCAAGGCCGCCCTGCGCGACTGCCCCCGCTGCTACTCCGAGATCCCGGCCATCGCCTCCCGCTGCGCCCACTGCACCAGCGAGGTCGAGCCCGACCCCGAGGCCCTGGCGCACGCCAAGCTCCCCGCCCAGCGCTGACCCGGCGCGCACGCCCCACCCGTACGGCCTACCTGCCCGCTCCGGCGCGAACACCCGGGGCGGGCAGGCCCTGTGGCCGCGAGCACAAGGGAACTAGCTCTCCTCGCCTGGCGTTGACCAGTACGGGAGGCTCCACTGGGGAGTGGAGCACCACCGAGCAAGGGTTCCCCTGCTGCACCACTTGGAGGGCGTACCGTGCACCGCCGGCACAACGGGCTGAGAACCGCCGTACTCCTCGGCGGCCTGTCCGCACTCATCATCGTCATCGGCAGCTTCTTCGGCCGTACGGGCCTGATCGTCGCGCTCCTCGTCGCCGTCGGCACCAACGCCTACGCTTACTGGAACAGCGACAAGCTGGCGCTGCGGGCCATGCGCGCCCGCCCGGTGAGCGAGTTCGAGGCGCCCCAGCTCTACCGCATGGTCCGGGAACTCTCCACCGCGGCCCGCCAGCCCATGCCGAGGCTCTACATCTCCCCGACCCAGGCGCCCAACGCCTTCGCGACCGGCCGCAACCCGCGCAACGCCGCGGTCTGCTGCACCGACGGCATCCTCCAGCTCCTGGACGAACGGGAACTGCGCGGTGTCCTCGGCCACGAGCTCAGCCATGTCTACAACCGCGACATCCTGATCTCGTCCGTCGCCGGAGCGCTCGCCTCCGTCGTCATGTTCCTGGTCAACTTCGCCTGGCTGATCCCGGTCGGCCGCTCCGACGACGACGAGGGCCCCGGCATCCTCGGCATGCTGCTGATCATGATCCTGGGCCCGCTCGCCGCCTCCGTGATCCAACTGGCCGTCAGCCGCTCCCGGGAGTACGAGGCGGACGCCTCGGGCGCCCAGCTGACCGGCGACCCCCTGGCCCTGGCCGGCGCCCTGCGCAAGCTGGACGCCGGCACCAAACAGCTTCCGCTGCCCCCTGAGCCCCGGATCGAGACCGCGAGCCACATGATGATCGCGAACCCGTTCCGCCCCGGCCAGGGCATGTCCAAGATGTTCTCGACCCACCCGCCCATGGCGGAGCGCATCGCCCGACTCGAGCAGATGGCAGGTCACCGCCCATGAAGACAATTCTGAACGTCATTTGGCTGGTCCTGTGCGGCTTCTGGATGTTCCTCGGATACCTCCTCGCGGGACTCCTGCTGTGCATCACGATCATCGGCATCCCGTTCGGCCTGGCGGCCTTCCGTATCGGCCTCTACGCCCTGTGGCCCTTCGGCCACCGGGTCGTCGACCGCCGGGACGCGGGCGCCCCCTCCTGCGTCGGCAACGTGCTCTGGCTGGTCCTCGCCGGCTGGTGGCTGGCGCTCGGTCACATCACCACGGGCATCGCCCTGTGCCTCACGATCATCGGCATCCCCCTGGGCATCGCGAACTTCAAGCTGATCCCGGTCTCGCTGATGCCCTTCGGCAAGGAGATCGTCAGCACCGACGAGCAGTTCGCCGGCTGGTAGCGCAACCGACGGTCCGCGGAGTACGGCCAGTTCACACCCCGTGCTCCGCAACCGCCCGCCCCGTAGGAACGTCTTGGATGCCAAGACCGAGTGACGGGTAGGTTTGCGCGCATGACCATCATTGGCTGGATCATTCTGGGACTTGTCGCAGGCGTCATCGCCAAGATCCTTCTGCCCGGCCGGGACCCCGGCGGCCTCGTGGGCACCACCCTCATCGGGATCGTCGGCGCCTTCCTGGGCGGCTGGATAGCGACGCGCTTCCTGGACCGCACGATCGACAACGAGGACTTCTTCGACCCGGCGACCTGGGTCTCGGCCGTCGGCGGCTCACTGATCCTGCTGATCGCCTACCGGCTGCTGTTCGGGAACTCCCGCGAACGCCGCTGACGCCCGTCGTCCTCCGAGGCTCCCAGCCCCGTCTCGCGCAGCGTCAGATTGAGCCGGCCACCACTCATCCCCGTCCCGGGAACCGCCGTGCCGGGACGGATCCTCGGCACTCCGTGGAACGCGTGACGCGACGGCCCGCCGAACACGAACAGGTCCCCGGAGGCCAACTCCACGTCCGTGTAAGGGCGGCCACGGTTCTCCGTGTTGCCGAAGCGGAAGACACAGGTGTCACCGATGCTGAGCGACACGACGGGGGCGCCGGACCGTTCCTCCTTGTCCTGGTGCATGCCCATCCGTGCCGCGTCGTCATAGAAGTTGATCAGCGCGGCATCGGGCGCGTACGTCCCTGCCGGGCCCTCCGCCCCGTCCCCGTACGCCTCCGCCACCGCCGCCCGCCCCAGCTCCGCGAGCCACTTGGGGAACGGGGCGACCGGCGCACCGTTCACGTCGTCCGCGGTGCGCGTGTACCGGTAGGGCTGCCAGTGCCACCCCAGGCACACGGTCCGCACAGACATCACCCCGCCGCCGGGCAACGCCGTGTGCCGCAGCGGAACGGGCCCGCGCGCCCGCCCGCGGCACGCCACCACCAACTCCCGCTGCTGTTCGGCCGACAGCCACTCGGGCACGTGCACGGCGCCCGGCGCGACCACGACCCGCGGCCGCGGGAAGAGCCCGGTCATCAGCCCGCCGCCAGGGCGCCCTCAAGCCCCAGGAGCTGCTCCTTGCGCTCCAGGCCGCCCGCGTAACCCCGCAGCGCCCCGTCCGCACCGATCACCCGGTGACACGGCCGCACGACCAGCAGCGGATTGCGCCCGATCGCCGTGCCCACGGCCCGTACCCCCGCCCCCGGGGAACCGACCCGCTCGGCGATCTGCCCGTACGACACCGTCTCCCCGTACGGAACACCGTCCAGCGCGGCCCAGACCCGGCGCTGGAACTCCGTGCCCCGGCCGCCGGCGTACACGAGGTCGAACCGGGTCCGCCGTCCCTCGAAGTACTCCCGCAGCTGCGCGGCGACCCCCTCGAACGCCGAGGGCTCACGCACCCAGCCGTCCTGGACGACCGCCGCGCCCTTCTGACCCGGCAGGGAGAGCGAGACCAGCGCGACCGCCGCGGCGGTGCCCACGGCCCCCGCGGCTCCCTCGCCGACCAGCAGCAGCTCGCCCAGCGGGCTGTCGACCGTCGCGTACATGGTCATGACTCGTCCCTCTTCTCGTCCGTCGGCCTGCCGGACCACCGGCTGCCACGGACCAGTCTGCGTCGCCCGGACCACCGCGACCGGCGGTATTCGGACATGCAGTCCGGGCGGGGCGCGACAGTTCCGCCCCGCGCCCGGACCACCGCGTCCTACCGGTAGTTCGCGAACTGGACGTCGAAGTCGAAGTCCTGGCCCTTCAGCAGCGCCTGCACGGCCTGCAGGTCGTCCCGGCTCTTCGAGCTGACCCGCAGCTCGTCGCCCTGGACCTGCGCCTTGACGCCCTTGGGGCCCTCGTCACGAATGATCTTCGCGACCTTCTTGGCGTTCTCCTGGGAGATGCCTTCCTCGATCGTGGCGAACAGCTTGTACTCCTTGCCGGACAGCTGCGGCTCGCCCGCGTCCAGCGACTTCAGCGAGATGCCGCGCTTGATCAGCTTGGACTGGAAGATGTCGAGGATCGCCTTGACCCGCTCCTCGCCGTTCGCCTCCATCAGGATCTTCTCGCCGGACCAAGAGATCGACGCCCCGGTGCCCTTGAAGTCGTAGCGCTGGGAGATCTCCTTGGCGGCCTGGTTGAGGGCGTTGTCGACCTCCTGCCGCTCGACCTTCGAGACGATGTCGAAACTGGAGTCGGCCATGACGTGTGGCTCCTTGTATCGGGGTGCTGGAAAGGAAGAACTGACAGGGCGGTCGCGGCGCCCGCAGGCACCGCACCACCGACCAAGCCTAGCCACCCGCGCCCGTCGGGGCCGCTGGTCAATCCAGTGGCGTAGCACCCCTGGGCATCAGGTATCGTTTACGTCGTTGCCACAGAGCACCGCCGCAAGGCGGGAATCAAGGCAGCATCCCTTGGCGGTGTGCCCGAGTGGCCAAAGGGAGCAGACTGTAAATCTGCCGGCTCAGCCTACCCAGGTTCGAACCCTGGCGCCGCCACAAGATCGTAAGGGTCTGTGACCAGCATCAATGCTGATCGCAGACCCTTTCGGCGTTGACAGGCCCGACCTGATCGCTTTGGACGCTTTTTCCCAGTGTGTCTCACCCTGATTCGGGTGCTGATCAGTCCGTGTGGGGCAGGCGTGGGGCAGCGTCCGGCCGTCCTAGCTGCCGTTCTTCAGCGCCTGCTCGATGCGGGCGTTCGCCGTGGCGGCGCCACCGTCCAGGCACTTCGCGTACACCCGGAACAGCACGGCCACGCTGTGGCCGGCGCGGGCGGCCACCTCCTGCGGCTCCACTCCGGAGCTGAGCCACGTAGACACCGCAGCGTGACGTAGATCATATGGTCGCTTTGCCAGGAGGGACGTGCACTGAGCAGGTGTAAGAGCGCGCGTCCGGGCCTCCGCCCATACCTCGCCGTATCCGGTGTCCTGGATGAGTCCGCCGCGCTGCGTCCGGAAGAGCCGCCCGTCGGGGGCAACGCCGTACGCGGTGACGTGCCACCGGAGCAGGTTCACGAGATCGGGCGGGATGGGGACGGTACGGACGGCCTTGCGGGGCCGGTGCTTCAGTCCTCGCCGGTCGTGCGCCTCCCCGCTGTCGGTCCAGGCCGACCCCGATCGCGGACGGGTCTCCCGGAGCCGCAGGGTTCCCCACCCTCGGCGGGGCAGGTCGCAGTCCTGGAAGCGTAGGCCGATGACTTCCGCCGGCCGGGCCGCCGCGTAGTACATGCACCCGAAGAAAGCGACCAGGCGCCGTCCACGTGGGCTCTGCGTACGCACTGCGTTGAGCAGCGCAAGTGCCTGGCGAGGATCGGGCACCGATGCGGGGTCCAGTTCCTCGGCCACCTGCTCCGGGGCCTTCCACTGGATCTGCGGCAGGGGGTTGTCCGTTAGGCGGCCGGCGTCGACGGCGTAGCCGATGTACCTCGCTCACGCCATGGCGGAACAGGCGTACGTGCTTTGCGAGGCCGGCAGGCCCGCGCTGGGGGTCGACCTGGTGCGCGATGCGCAGCGCACCGTTGGCCGTTCCGGCTCCGCTCGGTTGAGGGCGTGGCTGTACGCAGCTGAAGCGGAGATGTGCGCGCACGCCGGCATGCAGGACGATTGCCGACGGGCGCTGGAAGCGGCCATGGCCGCAATTCCCCCGGGCCCGGAGGACCGAGACCCGGACATGCTGAGCATCTTCCTGAATGGCGCACACCTCGCCCGTTGGCAGGGCAACGTGCTGGCACTACTCGGGGAGGAGTCAGCGGTCACAAGCCTCTACGGCGCGCTTGAGGTGATGGACCCGAGTTTCGTGCGTGCCAAAGCCGGCTTGCATGCTGACCTGGCACAAGGTCATCTCATCCGAGCCGAGTACGACGACGCCAGCGCACACCTACGGCAGGCTCGCTTGTTGGCGAGCCGGACCGGTTCGGTCCGGCAGCGCCGTCGCGTCGACATGCTCAGCTCACGGCTGTGACGCCCTGAGTCCGTCGCGTGGCCAGGATGTGCAGCAGGGCAACGAGGGTGCCGGACCCCATCAGCTCGCCACGAGCCATGAGCCCCGGGATGTCCGAGAGGGGAACCCACTCGATATGGCCGGCTTCCTCCAGGTCCGTCGGTTCACCGACTCTCTCGGCCCCGTGGCCGACGAAGATCTCGTGGGGCGAGTCGACCATGCCAACCATGGGCTGATAGCTGACGACGTGTTCCAGAGTCTTCGGGCGCCACCCGGTCTCTTCGACCACTTCGCGTAGAGCCGTGTCCGCCGCTTCCTCGCCCGCATCGACGATGCCGCCCGGGAGCTCCCAGCCGAACTGCTGGGGTACGAAGCGGTATCGCCACATCATGAGGACGCGGTCCTGATCGTCCAGGACGGCGGTGACGGCCACGTGGTGAAGCTTCACCACATGATGCTCGAACGGCTCTATGCCGGGCGGTTCCACCTCCCAGAGCTGAAGCTTCACCCACCGGTTGTCGTACAGGTCGCGCTCACCGTGGATGCGCCATGCCTCCACACCCTCGGGCCGCCGGACGATCACTGCGCCGGGCACCCGGTATGAACTGCGTCCCCTTACCTCCAAGGCGCCCTCGGTGACGAGACGGGCGAGTACCTGGCGCAGCGCCGTTCGTCCGATGCCGAGTTCTTCGACCAGTGCGCGTTCTGAAGGGAACTTTTCACCGGGGGAGTACGCGCCGGCGACAAGCCGCCCCTGAAGCGTCTCGTAGACCTTGGTCGTCTTCGGTCCCATCCGCAGAGCACTCTCCGTTCTGAAGTGGTGCACACCAGTTTACCGGGTCGGCCACCGAGCCGAGCCTGAGATCTTGCACTGATGTATTCGTTGACGCCATGGGTCGCCTAGGCATCAGCGGGGACGGGAGACACGAAGTTGGCTCGGGGCCGATCCCCCTTTCCATGCTCATCTACTTCGAAAATCACGTGAGCGCCCACAGGGTCGTGGGTATTCCACACGGCGCCAGGGCTCTCTTCTACTGCTGATCCAGGAAAGAAAATGTCGTTGGGGTAGTCAGGGTGTGAGATAAACCCATAAGTTCCCAACCATGCCTTGACGATTCCACGGGGCGGTTCAGCCGCCGTGTCGTCGCGCTTTGGTCGCGCCACCTGTACCAGGTCTTCGCAGAGGGAAGAAACTTCTTCACTGACTTCCGGCATTCGGTACAACCGACCGATCCGTCCCGGAAAATGGCGCCATGCGACGCAACGCTCGAACAGAACGGCGTGACGCTTGACACCCGTGAGGATTCTGACGGCATCTCTATCGAAATTCGCTGGGAAGACGCCCAGCTCACCAATCGCCCGCAGGAAAGCACTCGCACTTTCTAGCAGCACCTCGGCGAGCCGCTTGTCCCAAGCTCCAGAGTCGAGTTCCCTCACGCCTTGCGTGAAACCAGCTGACGCTTTGTGTGCCGCTTCTACCGGGCGTCTGTCGTCCTCAATTAGCGACTCAGACCAGCGCCGCCAGGAGTCCACGAGCGTCGTCAAGACTATGAGGCGGAGCTTTCCTCGATCCGATACATTTTCCAGAGCCCATTCCAGGAGTATCTGGGACTCCTCGTAATTCCGGGCCCACAGGTGAATTTTGCCGAGCAATTGGGCAGTGTCGGCGGTTTGGAAATGTTCATGCGCCGCGACCGCGAGCGGCAACGCGGCCTCAACATCATGCCCGCGACCCGCTAGATGCCCTGCGAAGTAGTAGGAGACCACTGCATTGCTTGCTTCATCGGTGGTTTTACGCAATGCGGATCTGTACAGAGTCGTGGCTTGGTCAATCTGGTCGTTACGGGAAAGAATGAATGCCTCGACCCGATCCACTTCCCAGTACTCCGCATTGAGAGATCGGGCCCGAGTTACGTAGCTCCTGGCCCGCTCTATCGACCCAGCGTGTGCCTGGGCTAGAGCTAGCCTAAGCAAGTGTGAGGTGGGCTCGTCGTGTGACGAACGCACTCGCACCACATTCGGAGCGAGTTGGCGTTTACTTTCGTCTGCTCGACGCCTTTCCTCTGACCGTCTAAATTCTTGTTCTCGAAGCAGAGTGCTGCTGATATCTGCCTGCTGAGGTGGGGCTACCCTGCGCAGGAAGTGCTGCGCAGCTTCAGTGATCTGCACCCGCGAGATTAGTTCATCCGCTGGATCAGGCTTCTGACTTACCAGTGAGCCCGCACTGAGCTCCTTTACTGCCAGGTTTAGGTCATCAATCGGTGAGTCCGTAAGTACTGCCAGCTCATCGAACGTTGAACTGCGATCGAGGGCGTAGAGGACTGACAGTATCGACTTTGGAGTCTCGCTTAGTGCATCAAATACGGACCTGACGCAGAAGTCGATCAACTCATCCTGATTGGTGAGTGTGGGATGTGGTTCCCTCCCGGATTCGACGGAGAGCACATACCAGCGAATAGCGAGAGGGCTGAAGCGTAGGCGCGTGACGATCTGGTCAACTGTTTCAGGCTTAAGGCGTGCCAGAAACTCGGCTCTCCCTCCGCGCACTCTGGCAAAGGACCTGAATAGGGTCTGAGCGTCTTTCTTTTCGAGCGGCGGCAGGGGAATGCGACGCTCGATCTGGCCGACTCCGATTCGGCTGGTCATGAGATAGGTGACGGTGTCAGGGAGGGATTCGTACAGCGTTACAATCTCGCTACCGCTTACCGTCTCTAGGTTGTCGATGATGAGTAGCGTTTCGATTCCTTCTAGTGCTTCAGAAAGCTCCGCTACGCCCCCTTTGAAATCATCGGTGAGGACCTTCCCTAGCCCTTGTGTGGCGCCTGTAATATCTCGGACCGCTCCAGCGATTTCGACGACGCCGTTTGCTGTAAGTCGTTCAGTTTTCAGCGAGGTCCACAGGATGCATTCATACGGCGAGTCCGGATTGTCCAGCAGGGAGTACGCGATATCCGAAGCTAGGGCGGTCTTGCCGATTCCTCCTTCGCCAGTGATCGTAATCATCGGCTCGCGGCGTCGAAGGAGATGCTTAACGATGGCGCTGCATGCCTGCGCCCTCCCAATAAGCCCTGTGTCGTCGTAATCGAAGGGCGGTAGATTGTGGAGGATTCGGTCCGAAAATCTTCGGTCCACCCCGTTGAACGCGGGCTCCCAATCTGGATCGGCTCCCAACCTGTCCAAGGTGTCACGGAGGGTTGGCCAGAAACGACTTTTGAATTCACGGCAGGCGCTTACTGCCTTTTCGGCGTCTCCCGACTGTAGGGGGCGCCCGTGCATTACTCGATTGCGGACGGGGACGAGGGTGTCCATCCTCGGGGTGCCATTGCGCAATTCTCGGGCTAGCTCCACCGGAAGAGCGTCGCGATGGCGATTCAAAATGTCGTAGGCGTCACGCATATCGAGATACTCGACGATGGATAGTTCATCATCGCTGGCATCAGCGTGGCGGCGCTCGGCAGCCTTGTCATAGCTGTCCCCCAGAGCGTCTGATTCGCTCATGTGGTCCAGGACATAGCGCAAAATCATCTGGCGTACGTCAGATTCAAATGAGTCTACGAGCACGTACAGTCGGGCGCGTGTCATACGAGTGTGAAGCAAGCTGACCCCCTCCAAGCCTAGCTGTCTCACACTAAATGAGGGATGACGCGGTGTCAGGGGTTCGTCACGGCACAGCTTCGTGGAGGTGGCTGCACGTGGAGTACAGCGGCAGCCACAACACACCGGAGCCGACTGCCGACAGCCACTGATCCCGGGGGTGTCTGCCTGTGGGGCATCCGTGGGGCTTCAGGCTGCCCGGGCCCTCAAAGAACCAGGTGGTGCGATGTTTTCGCGCAGACTGTAAATCTGCCGGCTTCGCCTACCCAGGTTCGAACCCTGGCGCCGCCACTGGACGGGAAACCCCGCCTGACCTGCTAAACCACAGGTCAGGCGGGGTTTCTGCATGTGTGTACGTGTGACAGCGGAGAGCGCCGATCGGCCCCCGCATCCCACGTTGTCTCACCTGAATCCCACCCCTGATCAGGGCGTGTCCCCCAGACGTCCCCCGGGGGACGGGGCTCACTCCGGTTCGTTCCACTCCCGCAGGGCCGCATCGATCCGGTCGTTGGCCCGCTGCTGCGTCTGGGCGAGCACCTTCGCGTAGACGCGGAAGAGGACGGCGATGGCGTGGCCGGCCCGCCGCGCGCACTCCATGGGGTCCACTCCGGAACTGAGCCAGAAGGAGACTCCCGCGTGACGTAGGTCATACGGGCGGCGGGCGAGGAGCCACGCCGCGGACCTCACCGGTCGTCACGCAGTGCTGGTGGGCTACCCCTACGCACTCGTCACCCTTCTTGATCACCTGCGTTGCCGTCCAGCACCAGCACCAGCACCAGCACCAGCACCAGCACCAGCGCCGCGCCCGGCCAACTCCCGTGCCGCGTACGCCTGCACCTCGGCCGGCAGCCCGTCCGCACCCCAGGACCCCTCACCCAGGAACGCGTGGCCCCGGTGCGGGTGGCGTGCCCGGCCCTCGTGGCCAGCGTCCAGCCGTTCTTTCGGCCCAGGTCCGACAACGGCCCCTCGACGAATTCGGCGAACACCTCCCGCGGCTCCGGCCGGGCAAACGTATGCCCCAACCGGCCCGTCAGGACAACCAGTAACTGCGCTCACCCTCAACGTCCTCCGTACTCGCGTTCATCAGCGTGACCGGACAACGGGCACCACCGATCACCGGTCACCTGATCTGAGGCTGTAGTACTCGTCCCCGAAGGCTTTCCTTCCGGCGCGAACTCCAGCGTGCCCAAATCTCCGGGGGTGGCGACGTGTTGGTAAAAACAGCGAAGTCTCTACTTACCACGGGTGTGCCCTTTTCTCCGGCGCGCTTTTCCGGCCCAAAACCAGCGGCGCGCACGGCGGGAGCGGTCGGCCCCCAAGCCTGTACGCGCATCCCCTGTTGCAGGCGCAGAACTCCAGGCAGAGCATGGAGAGGAAAGCGGATGGGAACTCGCTGTCCGTCCCCGCCACCTGGCCGGCTTCCTGGCAAAGCCTGGGTGAAAGCAGCGCTCTGTCGACTGGTGGCACCAGCGGCTGACGGGTGGGAAGAGTGGTCGCTGCTGGCGAGGGTCCCGCGAGTCACTCGGCTGAGTTCTCCCCGCACGATGCGGAGATCATGAGGAGGAAGCGTCATGGCTACGAAGACAATTGACGTTACGTTGGCCGCCATAACCAACACAGGCGCTTCTCACGTATCACCGACGGGCGTCATAAATATTCGTACCGTCCGTGCCGTGGACGATGAGCAGGTGTTTCAGTCCGAGAACCTGTACCGGAGGGACAGTGGCCAGCCGATCCATCCAAGTGGGGTGCAAAGCATCGCGCCGGACCAGAGTCTCACATACAACGTCACGAAGCGACTCACCGTTTCCGACTTCGGAGATGAGAGCACAGGGCACCTCAATCAAATGATGATATTCGATCCTGATCTGACGCAAAACATAGTGGACCTCGGAACGGTAGAGACCGTTCCTTATTTCGGCTGCTTCAAACGTAAGGTGCGCTTCGATGAGATCGAGGGCTTTCAGGAAATCGATTGCCTGCACAACATAGCCGCCGTCGACGGCCATGACTGTAGATTCACGGCGCAATACACGATAAACCTCGTTTCTTCGTCCGGGTAGTGGGTGCGCCTTTATCTCCCGCGCGGTCGGCCGGCGCAAACCGGCAGCGTGCCGGGTGGGGGCGACTCAGGCCTGTAAAACAGAATGGGACACATGTCGATGTTCTGCGCAGCGGGTGATCCCGGAGTTACGTCCCCGCGTCTTCCAGCCGCCGTCAGGGCTCCGGCGCTGCTCGTGAACGCAGCCGTCGACCGACTCGCGGCCTCGTTCCGCCCTGAGGCGTGCCGTGCCGCTTCGACGGACGGGGCAAGGCCTCCGCGGAGATGGCCGCGGCCCTCGGCGGGCGACGGGCCCTCGCCTTCTGTGCCGCGACGCCGCGGGGGGCTTCACCGAGGCGCTGCCGGCAGCCCGCAGCCCTGCGTGTGGGCCCGGAGCGGTTCATGTCGGTACGTTCACCGGCGCCCGTGCGAGGGCGACGGGGGCACCGGCGCGCTGCTGGAGCGGCTCGGCGTCACCGTCCGTCCCGCGACCGGAGGCTGACCGGGCGGACGGTGACGCGGAGTCGGCGTCAGTTGCCGGCGATGTCCTTCACCGCTACCGACACCGGAACGCTGCCCGAGATCAGTTCCAGCGTCAGCCCCGCCGTCGCCGGGGTGTCCAGCAGCTCCAGGAGGGTGGCCGCCACGTCGTCGCGCGGTACCGGACCGCGGCCGGTCGAGGCGGCGAGCAGGACCTGTCCGGTGCCCGCGTCGTTGGTCAGCATCCCGGGGCGCAGGATCGTCCAGTCGAGAGCGGTCCGGGAACGCACGTACGCGTCCGCCGCCCCCTTGGCCCGCAGGTAGACGTCGAACACCTCGTCGCCCGGGTGGTCCGGGTCGGCGCCCATGGACGAGACCACGAGGTAACGCCGCACCCCCGCCCGCTGCGCCGCGTCCGCGAAGAGCACCGCGGCGCCCCGGTCCACCGTGTCCTTGCGGTCCGTGCCGCTGTTGGGGCCGGCACCGGCCGCGAAGACCGCCGCGTCGGCGCCGCGCAGCACCTCGGCCGCCTCCTCCACGGTGGCCGACTCGAGGTCCAGGACCACGGGTTCGGCACCCGCGGACCGGAGGTCCTCGCTCTGCTGCGGGTTGCGGATGATGCCCGCCGCCTCGTCCCCGCGCGCAGCGAGCAGCCGCTCCAGCCGCAGCGCGATCTGACCATGTCCACCTGCGATGACAATGCGCATGGTGTCGACGGTACGCCGCGGAGCGCCGCCGCGCTCAAGGCCCGCCGCCCGTCCCGGGATCCGGTCTCCCCTGGCGTGGCAGCCCGGGCGACCCGCCCGCCTCGGAGTCGCGGTACTCGCGCACCGCGCTGGTCCGGGCGACCACCCGGCCGCGGTGCACCACGATGCGGCTGTAGGCCAGCGAGAGCACCCCCGCGAGCCGCTCCCCCCGTACGGCGAGCAGTTCGGCGGGGAAGCCCGCCTCGACGCGTACCTCGGGCAGCCCCATGGCGCGCCTGGCCTCCGCGGAGACGGCCTCGTAGGCGTGCTCCGCCCGCAGGCCGCTCTGTGACGCCAGCAGGAAGGCGGCCTCCAGCGGGTCGCCGCGTCCGACCGGGTTGGCGAGGTCACGCAGCGCCCCGCTGCCCGCCGCGACCCGCACCCCGGCCGCGCGCAGCAGCCGTACCGGGGCGGTGCCCCGGCGCTCGGCCCCGCAGCAGCCGCCCTGGGGCAGGCAGATCACCGTCACGCCGGCTGCGGCGAGCTGGTCGGCGGCGCGGGCGGCGGCGTCCGGGGGGAGACGGGAGAGGCCGGCGCAGGGACCGATCGAGACCCCGTGCCGCATTCCGCCCGCCATCGCCGCGAACCGGGCCAGCCGGCCCGGATCGTCGCTGTCCGTGTGCAGGTCGACGGGGCAGCCGTGCTCGGCGGCGACGTCCAGGACGGCCTCCGCGTACCCCGCCGGGTCCGGATCGAGGTCGGGGCAGCCGCCGACCGCGCCGGCCCCCATCTTCAGCGCGTCGCGGAGCATCGCCAGGTTGCCGGCGCCCGCGATGCCGGTGAGCAGCCGGGGGACCGCGACCGCGGTCAGTTCGGTGAGCCCGCGCAGCGAGCGGCGGGTCTGCAGGACGGCTTCGAGGGCGCCGAGGCCCTGCACGTCACCGATCCGCACGTGCGAGCGCAGGGCGGTCGCGCCATGGCCGAGTTGCAGCAACGCGGCTTCGGTGGCGCGCCGCTGGACGTCGTCGGGGTGCTGCGAAGCCGGTCCGGGGGTGTCGGCCCCGGCGCCGTCGGCGGTGAGCGCGGTATCGCTGTGGGCGTGCGGTTCGGCGGGCGCGGGGAGCAGCAGGTGGCCGCGCAGGTCCACCCGGGCGCCGGGTGCGACGAGGCTGCCGGCGGTGCCGACGGCCTCGATGTGGCTGCCGCCCAGCCGTACGTCCACGATGCGGCCGTCGGTGAGACGGGCGCCGCAGAGCGTCAGCGCGGAGCGCTCCGGGCCGCCGGTGACGTCGGCCGCGTGGTCGTCCGGCTGCCGCGGCTGACTGTCGGGCATCGCGGCTCCTGGAAGGGTGCAAGATCACGCAGAGTGAGTCGAGCCTAGGGGTGTGCCCGGTCCGGTTCGAGGAGGAGCGCAATAGTCGTACCGGCGCGGTCCTGTGGTGCGTGGGGGCCCTGGCTCCGTGGGGGACCAGAGGTGGCCGAGTGGTCGGCTCAGGGGCCGTGAGCGCTGCCCGTCAAGCGCGTGGAACGGTGTCCGTCAGGGGCACGGAACGGTGCTGGTCGAGGGTCGTGGGCACGCCTGACCAAGGTCGCGGGCCGGTGCTCGCCGGAGGTGGGGAACGGTGCTGATCAAGGGCCTGGAGCGGTGCCGGTCAAGGGCGCGGGGCCGCCCTGACCGAGGGCGCGGGATGGGGCTTCGAAACGGATTTGGGCGATCGGCGACCGACCGTGTAATGTCTTCATCGCTCGCCCCAATAGCTCAGTCGGTAGAGCGTCTCCATGGTAAGGAGAAGGTCTGCGGTTCGATTCCGCATTGGGGCTCTGGTGATCGGGAACCCCCGCTTCGGCGGGGGGACTCGGCATCAAAGCGGTGTAGCTCAGTCGGTAGAGCAAGCGGCTCATAATCGCTGTGTCACCGGTTCAAGTCCGGTCACCGCTACTAAAAGTAGCCGATTGTCGGGTCGGTCCTCCGATCGGCTACTCTTTTTTTTGCGTTCATCCGTCCACCGTCCGTCCAAGGAGCACTCACGTGGCTGCCACCGACGTCCGCCCGAAGATCACGCTGGCCTGCGTGGAGTGCAAGGAGCGGAACTACATCACCAAGAAGAACCGGCGTAACAACCCGGACCGTCTTGAGATGAAGAAGCATTGCCCGCGCTGCAACTCGCACACCGCGCACCGCGAAACGCGCTGAATCAGGCTCGTACACGAGGCCGTCCCCACTGGGGGCGGCCTCGTGTCGTTGTACTGGGCTGCATCTCGGCCCCTTCGTCTTTCATCAGGAGGTTGCGAGCTCATGGCGCTCGACCAGTCCTTCGTGGGGCGGACGTATCCGCCCACCCCGGCGTACGAGGTCGGCCGGGAGAAGATCCGAGAGTTCGCCGAGGCGGTGGGCGACGCCAATCCCGCGTACGTCGACCCCGAGGCGGCCAAGGCGCTCGGCCACAGCGACGTGATCGCGCCGCCGACCTTCGTGTTCTCGATCACCTTCAAGGCCGCCGGGCAGGTCGTACAGGACCCCCAGCTGGGGCTGGACTACAGCCGGGTGGTGCACGGTGACCAGAAGTTCGTCTATGTGCGTCCGGTGCGCGCGGGGGACCGGCTGACGGTCACCTCGACGATCGAGGCGGTCAAGTCCATGGCGGGCAACGACATCGTGGACGTCCGTGGCGAGGTCCACGACGAGTCCGGTGAGCATGTCGTGACCGCGTGGACGAAGCTGGTGGCGCGCGCCGCCGAGGAGGCGTGATGACGGCGAAGGTGAGTTACGACTCGGTCGAGGTCGGTACGGAGCTGCCGCCGCAGTCCTTCCCGGTCACCCGCGCGATGCTGGTGCAGTACGCGGGCGCCTCGGGCGACTTCAACCCGATCCACTGGAACGAGAAGTTCGCGCGCGAGGTCGGGCTCGACGACGTGATCGCCCACGGCATGTTCACCATGGCCGAGGCGATCCGCGTGGTCACCGACTGGGCCGGCGATCCGGGTTCGGTCGTCGAGTACGGGGTCCGGTTCACCCGGCAGGTCGTCGTGCCCAACGACGACAAGGGCGCGCTGATCGAGGTCACCGGCAAGGTGGCCGCCCTGCTGGACGACAAGCGCGTGCGGGTCGACCTGACGGCGATGAACGCCGGCAAGAAGGTGCTGGGCATGTCCCGCGCCGTGGTGCAGCTCGGCTGACGCCGTCGAGGAGTGGCGTAAGGGGCACGGCCTATGAGGCCGTGCCCCTTACGCATGGAGCAGGGCACGGTCCTTGGGTCGTGCGCCTCCCCACGGCGGAGCGTTTCCATGGAGCGTTCCCCGTTGACTAAGTTAGTGATTGAGTACTAACTTAGCTCGCATGCCAAGGATGAGTGCAGAGGAGCGGCGCGAGAGCGTCATCCGTGCGGCGATCACCGAATTCGCCCGCGGTGGGTACGCCGCCACGTCCACCGAGGCGATCGCCAGGCGGGTGGGCGTCTCCCAGCCGTACCTCTTCCGCCTCTTCTCGAACAAGCAGGCCATGTTCCTGGCCGCCGCGGAGCGGTGTCTGAGTGACACGCGCGCGGTCTTCGCGGACGCCGCCGAGGGACTCGAAGGCGATGAGGCGTTGCACGCCATGGCCGCGGCCTATCAGCGACTGATCCTCCACGACCCCGACCGGCTGCTGATGCAGATGCAGACGTACGCGGCCGTCGCGGCGGCGGAGGCGGCCGGAGACCATGCGTTCGGTGAGTCGCTGCGCGCAACCTGGTTGCGGTTGTTCGACGACATCACCCTCACGCTCGGGGCCGACCCCGTCGAGGCGACCACGTTCCTCGCGTACGGCATGCTCGCCAACACCCTGACCGCGCTCGGCTACCCGGCCGGTCACCGGCTCTGGAACGGGCTCTACGAATCGGCCAGGCCGCCTGCGTGAGGAACGCCAGCCGGGCTCGGCCCGGTTTTCTGCCCAAGAAAGTTAGTCATCGATTACTAACCCACAGGGGGAGCAAGTGAACCAGCACACGACAGGCCGCGCGAGAGCGTTCTGGGCCCTCGTCATCACCAGCGTCGCCGGTTTCATGGCGGCCCTCGACAACCTCGTCGTCACCACCGCCCTGCCGTCCATCCGCGAAAGCCTCGGCGGTGAGCTGGAGGAGCTCGAATGGACGGTGAACGCGTACACCCTCACCTTCGCCGTCCTGCTGATGTTCGGCGCGTCCCTGGGTGACCGGTTCGGCCGGCGCCGGCTCTTCACCGTCGGACTCGCCGTCTTCACCGGTGCCTCCGCCGCAGCCGCGCTGTCGCCCGGGATCAATGAACTGATCGCCTTCCGCGCGGTCCAGGGCGTGGGCGCGGCGATCATGATGCCGCTGACGCTCACCCTGCTCACCGCCGCCGTGCCGCCCGCCCGGCGCGGCGCCGCGCTGGGCATCTTCAGCGCCGTCACCGGACTGGCCGTGGCCAGTGGGCCGCTCGTCGGCGGCAGCCTCACCGAACACCTCTCCTGGCAGTGGATCTTCTGGCTGAACGTCCCGATCGGCCTGGTCCTGCTGCCGCTCGCCCGGCTGCGCCTGGCCGAGTCCCACGCCCCGGACTCCCGGCTCGACGTCCCCGGCACCCTCCTGGTGAGCGGCGGCCTCTTCGGGATCGTCTACGGCCTGGTGAACGCCCACGCCGACGGCTGGACCAGTCCCACCGTCCTCACCGCCCTGATCGCCGGTGCCGCACTCATCGGCGGCTTCGTCCACCACGGCTTCCACGCGAAGAACCCGATGCTGCCCATGCGCCTCTTCAAGAACCGGGCGTTCTTCGGGATCAACATGGCCGGCCTGCTGATGTTCCTCGGCATGTTCGGTTCGATCTTCCTGCTCAGCCAGTACCTCCAGGGAGTCCTGGGCTACTCGCCCACCGAGGCGGGCCTGCGGATGCTGCCCTGGACCGGGATGCCGATGCTGGTCTCACCCATCGCCGGGATACTCGCCGACCGCTTCGGCGGCCGCCCCGTGGTCGTGACCGGCCTCGCCCTCCAGGCCGCCGGCCTCGGCCTGTTCGCCATGGCTCTCGCGCCCGACGCCTCCTACGCCTCGCAGCTGCCCGGCCTGATCGTCGGCGGCGTCGGAATGGCCCTGTACTTCGCCCCCGCCGCCACCCTGGTGATGTCCAGCGTCCGCCCCGGTGAACAGGGCATCGCCTCCGGTGCCAGCAACGCGCTGCGCGAGGTCGGCGGCGCCCTCGGGGTCGCCGTGCTCTCCACGGTCTTCTCCTCGCAGGGCGGTTACGGCACCGCGCGGTCCTTCACGGACGGGACCGTTCCCGCGGTCTGGATCGGCGCCGCGGTGGTCGCCCTCGCCGCGCTCGTCGCCCTGATGATCCCGGGCCGGCGCAGCACCCCGGCGCAGGAGCCCGACCGGGCCGAGGCGCGGGTCCCGGTAGCCGCCTGAGGAGCCATCGCGCCGGCGCGGTCCGCGGCCCCGGCCTGACGCCGGGGGCGCGGACCGTACTCTTGTCCCCGTGCAGGAACTCCACGACGCGCCCCTCGCCCCCCTGACCACCTTCCGGCTCGGCGGACCCGCAGCCCGCCTCCTGACCGCGACGACCGACGCCGAAGTGGTCGAGGCCGTGCGCGAGGCCGACGACAGCGGCACCCCGCTCCTGGTCATCGGCGGCGGCAGCAACCTGGTCATCGGCGACAAGGGTTTCGAGGGCACCGCCCTGCGCATCGCGACCAAGGGCTTCGTCCTGGACGGGGCCACGCTCGAACTGGCCGCCGGGGAGGTCTGGACGGACGCCGTCACCCGCAGCGTGGAGGCCGGACTGGCGGGCCTCGAATGCCTGGCCGGCATCCCCGGCTCGGCGGGGGCCACGCCGATCCAGAACGTCGGGGCGTACGGGCAGGAGGTGTCGTCCACCATCACGGAGGTCGTCGCCTACGACCGGCACACCCGGGAAACGGTCACCATCCCGAACTCCGAGTGCGCCTTCGCGTACCGGCACAGTCGCTTCAAGGCCGAACCCGACCGGTTCGTGGTGCTGCGTGTCCGCTTCGGGCTGGAAGAGGCGGGCGGTCTGTCCGCGCCCCTCAAGTACCCCGAAACGGCGCGCGCCATGGGTGTCGAGGAGGGGGAGCGCGTTCCCGCCGCGGCCGCCCGCGAAACGGTGCTCCGGCTCCGGGCCGGCAAGGGCATGGTGCTCGACCCCGAGGACCACGACACCTGGTCGGCCGGGTCCTTCTTCACCAACCCGATCCTGGACCCGGCGCAGTTCGAGGCCTTCCTCGCCCGCGTGGCGGAACGCCTCGGACCGGATGTGACGCCCCCCGCCTTCCCCGCGGGCGGGGGACGCACCAAGACCTCGGCGGCCTGGCTCATCGACCGGGCCGGTTTCACCAAGGGATACGGCTCCGGCCCGGCCCGCATCTCCACCAAGCACACCCTCGCCCTCACCAACCGGGGCGCGGCGAGCACCGAGGACCTGCTGGCCCTGGCGCGCGAAGTGGTCGCCGGGGTCCACGCGGCCTTCGGCGTCACGCTCGTCAACGAACCGGTGACCGTCGGCGTGAGCCTGTAGCCGGTCGCGTACGGCCGCCGTGAGCGTGCCGTCCGCGTGAGCCCGGGGCCGATCACGCCCGACTCCGTCAGTACGCCACTCCCACCCCCTGCTTCACCGCTGCGGCGTCATCGGTCAGTGCCAGCATCGCGTGCGCGACGTCGGCCCGGGAGATGGACCGTCCGCTGCGCGGATTGCCGCCGACGACGGTGCGGTAGACGCCCGTCAGCGGGCCGTTGGTGAGCTTCGGCGGGCGCACCGACGTCCAGTCCGTCGCGGAGGCCGCCAGCGCGGCCTCCATGGCGGTGAGGTCCGCGTAGACCTCCTTCAGGATCGCGCCGATCGCCGAGCGCATCATCCGGTCGAGCAGCGGGTCGTCCGGCGGTTCGGGGGCGACCGGGGCGGCGCTCACCACGAGCAGCCGCCGCGTGCCCTCCGCCTCCATGGCCGTCAGGACGCTACGGGTCAGCCGCTCGGCGATCCCGCCGGCCTTCCGGCCCTTCGCGCCCAGGCCGGAGAGCACCGCGTCCCGGCCCGCGACCGCCTCGCGCACCGCCTCCGGATCGTCCACGCGGGCCGTCGTGTGAACCGTGACATCGGAGAGCGGCACCGGCAGCCGCGCGGGATCGCGGACCACCGCCGTCACCTCGTGCCCCGCCGCCACCGCCTGGCGGACGATCTCCTGCCCGATACCGCCTGTCGCACCGAACACCGTGAGCCTCATGGCACACCCTCCTCGGGTGGGTAAGTATTCACTCACCCCTAGAGTGGGCGGATACTCACCCACTCGTCAAGCTTCGTCGGAGTGCCCATGGAGCAGAAGCCGGCCCGCGCCCGCATCATCGACGCCGCCCACCAGCTGATGCTCACCATCGGGCTGGCCCGGGCCACCACCAAGGAGATCGCCAGGGCCGCCGGCTGTTCGGAGGCCGCCCTCTACAAGCACTTCCCGAGCAAGGAAGAGCTCTTCGTGGTGGTGCTCAGGGAACGCCTGCCCAAGCTCGACGGCATCCTGAAGCGCCTGATGGCCGACCCGGGGGAGGGGGAGCGCACGGTGGAGCGAAACCTCACCGAGATCGCCCGCGAGGCCGCCCTCTTCTACGAGCAGAGCTTCCCGATCGCCGCGTCCCTCTACGCCGAGCCCAGGCTCAAGGAGCGCCACAACGCCGCGATGCGAGAGCTGGGAACCGGCCCCCACATACCCATCCGCGGAGTGGACGCCTATCTGCGCGCCGAACAGTCCGCGGGCCGGGTACGGGCCGACGCCGACACGTACGCCGCCGCCTCCCTGCTGCTGGGGGCCTGCTCCCAGCGGGCCTTCGCCTACGACGCCACGGAGACCGGCGGCCCCCCGCAGCCGCTCGACGACTTCGCCGCCTCCCTAGCCCGCACGCTGCTGAGCGGGCTCACGGGGCAGCGGGCGGATCAGCCCGCCGGCTTGGCCAGCCAGTCGTCGACGCCCGACAAGAGCTCGGCCCGCACCGACCCGGGCGCCGCCGAACCCCGCACCGACTGACGCGCCAGCTCCGCCAGCTCCTCGTCGGTGAACGCGTGGTGCTGGCGCACGAGGTCGTACTGCGCGGCCAGGCGGGAGCCGAAGAGCAGCGGGTCGTCCGCGCCGAGCGCCATCGGCACACCGGCCTCGAACAGAGTGCGCAGGGGTACGTCGGACGGCTTCTCGTAGACGCCGAGCGCCACGTTCGACGCCGGGCACACCTCGCAAGTGACTCCGCGCTCGGCCAGTCTCCGCAGCAGCCGGGGGTCCTCGGCGGCCCTGACCCCGTGCCCGACGCGCGACGCGTCGAGGTCGTCCAGGCAGTCGCGGACGCTGGCCGGACCCGACAGCTCACCCCCGTGCGGAGCCGCCAGCAGGCCGCCCTCCCTCGCGATGGCGAAGGCCCGGTCGAAGTCCCGGGCCATGCCGCGCCGCTCGTCGTTGGAGAGCCCGAACCCGACGACACCCCGGTCCGCGTACCGCACCGCCAGCCGCGCCAGGGTCCTGGCGTCCAGGGGGTGCTTCATGCGGTTGGCGGCGATCACCACCCGTATCGGCAGCCCGGTCTCACGCGACGCGCCGTCCACCGCGTCCAGGATGATCTCGATCGCCGGGATGAGCCCGCCGAGCAGGGGCGCGTACGAGGTGGGGTCGACCTGGATCTCCAGCCAGCCGGAGCCGTCCGCCACGTCCTCCTGGGCGGCCTCGCGCACCAGCCGCTGGATGTCCTCGGGTGCCCGCAGACAGGACCGGGCGAGGTCGTAGAGCCGCTGGAAACGGAACCAGCCGCGCTCGTCCGTCGCCCGCAGCCTCGGCGGCTCGCCGCTGGTCAGGGCCTCGGGCAGCCGCACGCCGTACTTGTCGGCGAGTTCGAGCAGCGTCGAGGGCCGCATCGACCCGGTGAAATGCAGGTGCAGGTGGGCCTTGGGCAACAGCCGTACATCACGCTCCATTCAAGGATCTTGCCGCACGGACGGGGTGTCGCGGTAGCCGCTTTCCCGATCGGGTTGCCCACCGGACACGTAAGCGAACGACGAAGCGACCCCCGGCCGGAGCCAGGGGTCGCCGTGAAAACAGGAAGGCGGGAGCGCCTAGGCCTTGGCCTCGCCCAGCAGCTTCTGGATCCGGGAGACGCCCTCGACGAGGTCGTCGTCACCCAGCGCGTACGAAAGACGCAGGTATCCCGGCGTGCCGAAGGCCTCGCCCGGTACGACCGCGACCTCGGCCTCGTCCAGGATCAGCGCCGCGAGCTCGACCGAGGTGGCCGGGCGCTTGCCGCGGATCTCCTTGCCGAGCAGCTCCTTCACCGACGGGTACACGTAGAACGCGCCCTCGGGCTCCGGGCACAGGACGCCGTCGATCTCGTTGAGCATCCGCACGATGGTCTGCCGGCGCCGGTCGAAGGCGGTGCGCATCTCGGCGACCGCGTCCAGGTTTCCGGAGACGGCGGCCAGCGCCGCGACCTGGGCGACGTTGGAGACGTTGGAGGTGGCGTGCGACTGCAGGTTGGTCGCGGCCTTCACCACGTCCCTGGGGCCGACGATCCACCCCACGCGCCAGCCGGTCATCGCGTACGTCTTGGCGACGCCGTTGACCACGATGCACTTGTCGCGCAGCTCGGGCACGATCGCGGGCAGCGAGGTGAACGTCGCGTCGCCGTAGACCAGGTGCTCGTAGATCTCGTCGGTCAGCACCCACAGGCCGTGCTCGACGGCCCACTTGCCGATCGCCTCGGCGTCCGCCTCGCTGTAGACCGCGCCGGTCGGGTTCGACGGGGAGACGAACAGGACGACCTTCGTACGCTCCGTACGCGCCGCTTCCAGCTGCTCCACGGAGACCCGGTAACCGCTGGTCTCGTCGGCGACGACCTCCACCGGAACGCCGCCGGCGAGACGGATCGACTCGGGGTAGGTGGTCCAGTACGGCGCCGGGACGATGACCTCGTCACCCGGGTCGAGGATCGCGGCGAACGCCTCGTAGATGGCCTGCTTGCCGCCGTTGGTCACCAGGATCTGGGAGGCGTCGACCTCGTAGCCGGAGTCGCGCAGCGTCTTCTCCGCGATGGCGGCCTTGAGCTCGGGGAGCCCTCCCGCCGGGGTGTAGCGGTGGTACTTCGGGTTGCGGCAGGCCTCGACCGCCGCGTCGACGATGTAGCCGGGGGTCGGGAAGTCGGGCTCGCCGGCACCGAAGCCGATCACCGGACGGCCGGCGGCCTTGAGGGCCTTGGCCTTGGCGTCGACGGCGAGGGTGGCGGACTCGGAGATGGCACCGATGCGGGCGGAGACCCGGCGCTCGGAGGGAGAAGTAGCAGCGCTCATGCCCCCATGCTCCCAGACCGTATTCCCCGTCGGCACAGGGGTTTCAGGGACCGGACAGCACTCGGACAGCATGCGGACTGACAACCGGACAGCATCGGACAGGAGCGGTCGGGAGCTATCTGTTCGACGCCGGGCCGCTGAGCACGTACACTCACCTGTCGTTGGCCTTCATCAGCCGCACCGTTCCTGCACCCGGGGCATCCGGGAACATGCGGTAGGTTGGTGGAAACCACAAAGGGTCGTAGCTCAATTGGTAGAGCACTGGTCTCCAAAACCAGCGGTTGGGGGTTCAAGTCCCTCCGGCCCTGCTACACACTCCTTCGCCAGGATGTGTGCGCATGTACGTACTTCAATGCACCGCCGTGCGGCTCCACCGGGCGCGGCACGGCCATGACCCGGAATCAGGTGAGAAGCGTGACGGACGCCGTGGGCTCCATCGACATGCCTGATGCCGAGGACGAAGTCCCCGAGTCGAAGAAGAAGACCCGGAAGGGCGGCAAGCGCGGCAAGAAGGGCCCTCTGGGCCGTCTCGCGCTGTTCTACCGCCAGATCGTCGCCGAGCTGCGCAAGGTCGTCTGGCCGTCCCGCAATCAGCTGACGACATACACCTCAGTGGTGATCGTGTTCGTGGTCGTCATGATTGGTCTTGTTACCGTGATTGACTTCGGATTCCAGCGGGTCATCAAGTACGTCTTCGGCTGATCCCGCGGAGGGCGCCTCATGGGCGCCCCTTTCGCATGTTCCACCCATTTGTATCCAGGAAGAAGCAGCCACCGTGTCTGACCCGAACCTGAACGACGCCGTCGAGCCGACGGCGGGCGCCTTCGAGTCCGCCGAGGACGAGCTCGACATCGTCGAGGCGGCGGACGCTGTGGAGCCGGACCAGGCTGAAGCTGCCGACGCCGCCGCGGGCGAGCCCGCCGAGCAGGCCGCCGTGCACCCCGAGGAGTCCGCCGACGAGGCCGCCGAGGCCGAAGCCGGTGATGACGACGAGGACGAGAACCCCGAGGCCGAGGAAGCCGCCGACGAGGACGAGGCCGACGAGGAAGAGGCCGAGCCGGCCGAGCCCGTCGACGCCGTCACCGCCCTGCGCGAGGAGCTCCGCGGCCTCCCGGGCGAGTGGTACGTCATCCACACGTACGCCGGTTACGAGAAGCGTGTGAAGGCCAACCTGGAGCAGCGCGCCGTCTCGCTGAACGTGGAGGAGTTCGTCTATCAGGCCGAGGTGCCTGAGGAGGAAATCGTCCAGATCAAGAACGGCGAGCGCAAGAACGTCCGCCAGAACAAGCTCCCGGGTTACGTCCTGGTGCGCATGGACCTGACGAACGAGTCCTGGGGCGTCGTCCGCAACACGCCCGGCGTCACCGGCTTCGTGGGCAACGCCTACGACCCGTACCCGCTGACCCTGGACGAGATCGTCAAGATGCTCGCCCCCGAGGCCGAGGAGAAGGCCGCCCGCGAGGCGGCCGAGGCCGAGGGCAAGCCGGCTCCGTCCCGCAAGGTCGAGGTCCAGGTGCTGGACTTCGAGGTGGGCGACTCGGTCACCGTCACCGACGGTCCGTTCGCGACCCTGCAGGCGACGATCAACGAGATCAACGCCGACTCGAAGAAGGTCAAGGGTCTCGTCGAGATCTTCGGCCGTGAGACCCCGGTCGAGCTCAGCTTCGACCAGATCCAGAAGAACTAGCGCTTCCCGCCAGCTTCTGGACACATGCCTACCGAGCAGGTCAGACCGGCTGTCACAGCAGGTCTGACCTGCTCGGTTTTTGGTCGCGCAGCTATACCCGTTATCGTTGTGCGGTATGCCTGCATCCGGATGACCGGATGACGGCGAAAAACTCTCACTAGGACCCGGAGAGAGCACATGCCTCCCAAGAAGAAGAAGGTCACGGGGCTTATCAAGCTCCAGATCAACGCCGGTGCGGCCAACCCGGCCCCGCCGGTCGGCCCCGCACTGGGTCAGCACGGCGTCAACATCATGGAGTTCTGCAAGGCCTACAACGCCGCGACCGAGTCGCAGCGTGGCATGGTCGTGCCGGTGGAGATCACGGTCTACGAGGACCGCTCCTTCACCTTCATCACCAAGACTCCGCCGGCCGCCAAGCTGATCCTCAAGGCCGCGGGTGTGGACAAGGGCTCCGGCGAGCCGCACAAGACCAAGGTTGCCAAGCTGACGGCCGCCCAGGTCCGCGAGATCGCCACGACGAAGCTCCCCGACCTGAACGCCAATGACCTCGACGCCGCGTCGAAGATCATCGCCGGCACCGCCCGTTCCATGGGCATCACGGTCGAAGGCTGATTCAGCCCCCAGTCATGAGTGGTAGGGCCAAGCGCTGGTCCGCACCACGACTCCACACTCTGCCACGCGGCGGTAGCCGCATGGTGCAACTCGTACAGGAGTAGAAGTGAAGCGCAGCAAGAACCTCCGCGCTGCGGACGCCAAGATCGACCGGGCGCGGAACTACGCCCCGCTCGAGGCCGTCCGTATCGCCAAGGACACCGCCTCCACGAAGTTCGACAGCACCGTCGAGGTCGCGTTTGCCCTGGGTGTTGACCCGCGCAAGGCCGACCAGATGGTCCGTGGCACCGTGAACCTCCCGCACGGCACCGGCAAGACCGCCCGGGTCCTGGTCTTCGCGACCGGTGACCGTGCTGCGGCCGCGGAAGCCGCGGGCGCCGACATCGTCGGCGCCGACGAGCTCATCGACGAGGTGGCGAAGGGCCGTCTGGACTTCGACGCCGTCGTCGCGACCCCGGACCTCATGGGCAAGGTCGGCCGTCTCGGCCGCGTGCTCGGTCCGCGTGGTCTGATGCCGAACCCGAAGACCGGCACCGTCACCCCCGACGTCGTGAAGGCTGTCAACGACATCAAGGGCGGCAAGATCGAGTTCCGCGTCGACAAGCACTCGAACCTGCACTTCATCATCGGCAAGACCTCGTTCGACGAGACCAAGCTGGTGGAGAACTACGCAGCGGCGCTGGAGGAGATCCTCCGTCTGAAGCCGTCCGCCGCCAAGGGCCGCTACATCAAGAAGGCCACCCTGGCCACCACGATGGGCCCCGGCATCCCGCTGGACGCCAACCGCACCCGTAACCTCCTCGTCGAGGAGGACCCGGCCGCCGTCTGAGCCACCGTGCTCGTACGACCGCCGTGTCACGTGTGACATTGACGGGCCCCGCAACCTTTAGAGGTGCGGGGCCCGTCCTCGTATGTACGGAACCAGTGGCTGTCGGAGCCGCGCGCCGGCGTGCGGACCACCGGGAGCCGAACGAGGGGTGGATGGGGACATGAGGACCAGTACCGTACGGCGCGTGGGTGTGGCCGTGGCCGTGGCGGCGGCGCTGACGTCGGTGGCGGCCTGTGGCGGCTCGGACGACGACGGCGGCAAGGCCAAGGGCAAGGAGGCCAGCCGCGGCAGCGGTGTCGTCAAGACCGACGCGATCGCCGCGCTGCTCGACGTGCAGAAGAAGACCGGCGCGGCGAACTCGGCGAAGATCGAGGGCACCGCGGTCATGGGCAGTGCCATGTCCATGAAGCAGACCGGGTCCCTGGACTGGAGTGACGGCATCACCGGCGCGATGGAGATCACGTACACCGGCGGTGCGATGGCCGACACCATGAAGAAGGCCGGCGGCAACGGCACGATGCAGGCCCGCTACTTCAAGGACGGCTACGCGGCGGACATGGGCGCGGCCCTGGCCCAGCAGACCGGCGGCAAGCGCTGGATCAGCTACTCCTACGACGACCTCGCCGAGCTCGGGGGCGCCGCCGGGGCGGCGATGAAGGACCAGATGCAGAACACCACTCCCGACCAGGGAGTGAAGTCGCTGCTGGCCTCCGGCGACGTGAAGGAGGTCGGCAAGGAGAAGGTCCGCGGTGTCGCCACCACGCACTACTCCGGCACGGTCGACGTGGCGGACCTGACGGCCAAGAACTCGAAGCTGGACGCCGGACAGCTGGCCGCGCTCAAGAAGCAGCTCAACGACGCCGGGATGACCACGGAGACGGTCGACATCTGGGTCGACGAGAACGACCTGCTGGTGAAGAAGAGCGAGCGCGGGCAGATGAAGACCGGGGAGCTCAACACGACGGTCTTCTACAGCGACTACGGGACCAAGGTCTCCGTCGAGCGGCCGCCGGCCGGGGAGACCGTCGCGTTCAAGGAGCTGCTCAAGCAGCAGCAGGGCTCGGGCGGCACTGCCTCGTAATCGGGCCGCTCAAACCTTCCGGACCGCCCGAACCGGGACGGATTTGCTCGGCGCGACCCGTGTCGCGTACTCTTCTGCAGAAGCCAAAGACCGCTGGTCGTTGTCCGGAACCCGCAAGGGTGACGGCAACCGAAGGATCCGTTGAATGCGGACGACCTGCGCAGGTGACTGTGGAAAAGCTCCCGGACTTCGTTCGGTCGAGCTTCGCCCTGGCGCCTGCGCCGGGGCGTTTCGTCTTTTCCGGGCCCTTTTGAGCGGTCCTCATCACCCGGAAGGAGGCCGACGCTCATGGCAAGGCCCGACAAGGCTGCAGCGGTAGCCGAGCTCGCGGACCAGTTCCGCAGCTCGAACGCCGCCGTGCTGACCGAGTACCGGGGTCTCACCGTGGCACAGCTCAAGCAGCTGCGCCGTTCGCTCGGTGAGAACGCCCAGTACGCCGTGGTGAAGAACACGCTGACCAAGATTGCGGCCAACGAGGCCGGGATCGACACGCTGGACGACCTGTTCGCAGGTCCGACGGCGGTTGCCTTCGTCACCGGTGACCCGGTGGAGTCGGCGAAGGGTCTTCGTGACTTCGCCAAGGACAACCCCAACCTCATCATCAAGGGCGGTGTCCTTGACGGTAAGGCGCTGTCCGCCGATGAGATCAAGAAGCTCGCGGACCTCGAGTCCCGCGAGGTTCTGCTCGCCAAGCTGGCCGGCGCCATGAAGGGCAAGCAGACTCAGGCTGCGCAGCTCTTCCAGGCCCTGCCGTCGAAGTTCGTCCGCACCGCGGAAGCGCTTCGCGTCAAGCTGGAGGAGCAGGGCGGTGCCGGTACGCCGGCTCCCGCCGAGGCCGCCGAGTAATTTCGCTCAGCGGTCCAGCGGGCCCCACGTACGCCCGCCGACATATACATCCGGCACCTGCCGAATAGTGGAAGGACGCCATCATGGCGAAGCTCAGCCAGGAAGACCTGCTCGCCCAGTTCGAGGAGCTCACCCTCATCGAGCTCTCCGAGTTCGTGAAGGCCTTCGAGGAGAAGTTCGACGTCACCGCCGCCGCGGCCGTCGCCGTCGCCGGCCCCGCCGGCCCGGGTGCCGTCGCTGAGGCCCCGGAGGAGAAGGACGAGTTCGACGTCATCCTCACCGCCGCCGGTGACAAGAAGATCCAGGTCATCAAGGTCGTGCGTGAGCTGACCTCCCTCGGCCTGAAGGAGGCCAAGGACCTCGTCGACGGCGCCCCGAAGCCCGTCGTCGAGAAGGTCGCCAAGGAGGCCGCCGAGAAGGCTGCCGAGTCCCTCAAGGCCGCCGGCGCCTCCGTCGAGGTCAAGTGACCCAGCGAGTCTTCTGACTCCTCTGGACCCCGTGCCGCGAGGCACGGACGTCACTTCGCGAAAGGCGATCACCCGTACGGGTGGTCGCCTTTTGGCGTACCCGCGGCGGGTGCCTTGCTCTTCGCGCGGTGACGAGTATGGTGATCTTCGCCGTGCGCCTCTCGTGGGGAGCACGGGTGGCGCCGAAGGGCGGCGGGACGCGGGTCGCGGGGCCCCGCCCGGCTGGGGGGCCTTGACGAACCGCACGAGGCGCGCAATTCTCGATGCGCGTCGTCACATCGATCCGAATCCGAGGCATGGATCGATGGCGAAGAGGGCAGTAAAGAAGAGCGCACCCCGCGCAGGGCTAGACATAGGTGTTGAGAACAGCTGTTGCGAGCAACGTGGGTCTCTGAGAACCCCGACTGGACATCAGTGTGGCGTTTGGCTACACTGACCCTTTGCGCTGCCTGTTAGCTGCCTCCTGCCCGTCACCAGGGGCATACCCATCTTGTGCACCGTGGACCGCACATCCCTCACCTGGGATATCTGTCCACCTGTCCAGTTTGGGACCGGTACGCGCGTAGTGAGTCCGAGCCCTCGGAAGGACCCCCTCTTGGCCGCCTCGCGCAACGCCTCGACCGCGAATACGAACAACGGTGCCAGCACCGCCCCGCTGCGCATCTCTTTTGCAAAGATCAAGGAGCCCCTCGAGGTTCCGAACCTCCTCGCGCTGCAGACCGAGAGCTTTGACTGGCTCCTCGGCAATGCCGCCTGGAAGGCTCGCGTCGAGGCTGCTCTGGACAGTGGACAAGACGTCCCCACCAAGTCCGGCCTGGAGGAGATCTTCGAGGAGATCTCACCGATCGAGGACTTCTCCGGGTCGATGTCGCTTACGTTCCGCGACCACCGCTTCGAGCCCCCCAAGAACTCGATCGACGAGTGCAAGGAGCGCGACTTCACGTTCGCCGCCCCGCTCTTCGTCACGGCCGAGTTCACCAACAACGAGACCGGCGAGATCAAGTCCCAGACGGTCTTCATGGGCGACTTCCCGCTCATGACCAACAAGGGCACCTTCGTCATCAACGGCACCGAGCGTGTCGTCGTGTCGCAGCTGGTCCGCTCGCCGGGTGTCTACTTCGACTCCTCGATCGACAAGACGTCCGACAAGGACATCTTCTCCGCCAAGATCATCCCGTCCCGGGGTGCCTGGCTGGAGATGGAGATCGACAAGCGCGACATGGTCGGTGTCCGCATCGACCGCAAGCGCAAGCAGTCCGTCACCGTCCTCCTGAAGGCTCTCGGCTGGAGCACCGAGCAGATCCTCGAGGAGTTCGGCGAGTACGAGTCCATGCGCGCCACCCTGGAGAAGGACCACACCCAGGGCCAGGACGACGCGCTGCTCGACATCTACCGCAAGCTCCGCCCGGGCGAGCCGCCGACCCGCGAGGCCGCTCAGACGCTGCTCGAGAACCTCTACTTCAACCCGAAGCGCTACGACCTCGCGAAGGTCGGCCGCTACAAGGTGAACAAGAAGCTCGGCGCCGATGAGCCGCTGGACGCCGGGGTGCTCACCACCGACGACGTCATCGCGACCATCAAGTACCTGGTCAAGCTGCACGCCGGTGAGACCGAGACGACCGGCGAGTCCGGCCGGGAGATCGTCGTCGAGACCGACGACATCGACCACTTCGGCAACCGTCGTCTGCGCAACGTCGGCGAGCTCATCCAGAACCAGGTCCGCACGGGTCTGGCTCGTATGGAGCGCGTCGTCCGCGAGCGGATGACGACCCAGGACGTCGAGGCGATCACGCCGCAGACCCTGATCAACATCCGGCCGGTCGTCGCCTCCATCAAGGAGTTCTTCGGCACCAGCCAGCTGTCGCAGTTCATGGACCAGAACAACCCGCTGTCGGGTCTCACCCACAAGCGCCGCCTGTCGGCTCTTGGCCCGGGTGGTCTCTCCCGTGAGCGGGCCGGCTTCGAGGTCCGTGACGTGCACCCGTCCCACTACGGACGCATGTGCCCGATCGAGACCCCTGAAGGCCCGAACATCGGCCTGATCGGTTCGCTCGCCTCGTACGGCCGCGTCAACGCGTTCGGCTTCATCGAGACGCCGTACCGCAAGGTCGTCGACGGCCAGGTCACCGACGAGGTCGACTACATCACGGCCGACGAGGAAGACCGTTACGTCATCGCCCAGGCGAACGCGACGCTCTCCGACGAGCTGCGCTTCACCGAGCCCCGCGTCCTGGTCCGCCGTCGTGGCGGAGAGGTCGACTACGTGCCCGGCACCGAAGTCGACTACATGGACGTCTCGCCGCGCCAGATGGTGTCCGTCGCCACCGCGATGATCCCCTTCCTGGAGCACGACGACGCCAACCGTGCCCTCATGGGCGCGAACATGATGCGTCAGGCGGTGCCGCTCATCAAGTCGGAGGCGCCGCTCGTCGGCACCGGCATGGAGTACCGCTGCGCCACCGACGCCGGTGACGTGCTGAAGGCCGAGAAGGACGGTGTGGTCCAGGAGGTCTCCGCGGACTACATCACCGTGACCAACGACGACGGCACGTACACCACGTACCGCATCGCGAAGTTCATGCGCTCCAACCAGGGCACCTCGGTCAACCAGAAGGTCGTCGTCTCCGAGGGCGACCGGATCGTCGCCGACCAGGTACTCGCCGACGGACCGGCCACCGAGAACGGTGAGATGGCCCTCGGCAAGAACCTGCTCGTGGCGTTCATGCCGTGGGAGGGTCACAACTACGAGGACGCGATCATCCTGTCGCAGCGCCTCGTGCAGGACGACGTCCTCTCCTCGATCCACATCGAGGAGCACGAGGTCGACGCCCGTGACACCAAGCTCGGCCCGGAGGAGATCACCCGGGACATCCCGAACGTCTCCGAAGAGGTCCTCGCGGACCTCGACGAGCGCGGCATCATCCGCATCGGCGCCGAGGTCACGGCCGGTGACATCCTCGTCGGCAAGGTCACGCCCAAGGGCGAGACCGAGCTGACCCCCGAGGAGCGCCTGCTCCGCGCGATCTTCGGTGAGAAGGCGCGCGAGGTGCGCGACACCTCGCTGAAGGTGCCGCACGGCGAGATCGGCAAGATCATCGGCGTCCGCGTCTTCGACCGCGAAGAGGGCGACGAGCTGCCGCCGGGCGTGAACCAGCTGGTCCGCGTCTACGTCGCGCAGAAGCGCAAGATCACCGATGGTGACAAGCTCGCCGGCCGTCACGGCAACAAGGGCGTCATCTCGAAGATCCTCCCGATCGAGGACATGCCGTTCCTGGAGGACGGCACCCCGGTCGACATCATCCTCAACCCGCTGGGTGTCCCGTCCCGAATGAACCCGGGACAGGTCCTGGAGATCCACCTCGGCTGGCTCGCCAGCCGCGGCTGGGACGTCTCCGGCCTCGGTGACGAGTGGGCCAAGCGCCTGCAGGCCATCGGCGCCGACCAGGTCGCCCCCGGCACCAACGTCGCCACGCCCGTCTTCGACGGTGCGCGCGAGGACGAGATCTCCGGTCTCTTCGAGGCCACGATCCCGAACCGCGACGGCGACCGCCTGGTGCAGCCCTCCGGCAAGGCCCAGCTGTTCGACGGCCGCTCCGGCGAGCCGTTCCCGGAGCCGGTCTCGGTCGGCTTCATGTACATCCTCAAGCTGCACCACCTGGTCGACGACAAGCTCCACGCCCGTTCGACCGGTCCGTACTCCATGATCACGCAGCAGCCGCTGGGTGGTAAGGCGCAGTTCGGTGGGCAGCGATTCGGTGAGATGGAGGTGTGGGCCCTTGAGGCTTACGGCGCCGCTTACGCCCTCCAGGAACTGCTGACGATCAAGTCCGACGACGTCACCGGCCGCGTGAAGGTCTACGAGGCGATCGTCAAGGGCGAGAACATCCCCGAGCCGGGCATTCCCGAGTCCTTCAAGGTGCTCATCAAGGAAATGCAGTCGCTCTGCCTCAACGTGGAGGTGCTGTCCTCGGACGGCATGTCCATCGAGATGCGCGACACGGACGAGGACGTCTTCCGCGCGGCGGAGGAGCTCGGTATCGACCTGTCCCGGCGCGAGCCGAGCAGCGTCGAAGAGGTCTGACGGGTTGGCCGGCCGGATCCCCGTGATCCGGCCGGCTCTCCCCGGACCCGTTCAGACCATTGCTGAAGTGCCCCGATTTCTCGCGTGACGCGAGGGGGCTCGAACCCCCGAAAGAGGGATTGACGACAAGTGCTCGACGTCAACTTCTTCGACGAGCTGCGGATCGGCCTTGCCACCGCGGACGACATCCGGACCTGGTCCCACGGCGAAGTGAAGAAGCCGGAGACCATCAACTACCGCACGCTCAAGCCCGAAAAGGACGGACTCTTCTGCGAGAAGATCTTCGGTCCGACCCGGGACTGGGAGTGCTACTGCGGCAAGTACAAGCGTGTCCGCTTCAAGGGCATCATCTGTGAGCGCTGTGGCGTCGAGGTCACGCGCGCCAAGGTGCGCCGTGAGCGCATGGGCCACATCGAGCTTGCCGCTCCCGTCACCCACATCTGGTACTTCAAGGGCGTCCCGTCGCGCCTGGGCTACCTGCTGGACCTCGCGCCGAAGGACCTCGAGAAGGTCATCTACTTCGCCGCGTACATGATCACGTTCGTGGACGAGGAGCGCCGCACCCGCGACCTCCCGTCGCTGGAGGCCCACGTCTCCGTCGAGCGCCAGCAGATCGAGAACCGTCGCGACTCGGACCTCGAGAACCGTGCCAAGAAGCTCGAGACCGACCTCGGCGAGCTCGAGGCCGAGGGCGCCAAGGCCGACGTGCGCCGCAAGGTGCGCGAAGGCGCCGAGCGTGAGATGAAGCAGCTGCGCGACCGTGCGCAGCGCGAGATCGACCGTCTCGACGAGGTGTGGAGCCGCTTCAAGAACCTCAAGGTCCAGGACCTCGAGGGCGACGAGCTGCTCTACCGCGAGCTGCGTGACCGTTTCGGCACGTACTTCGACGGCTGCATGGGCGCTGCCGCCCTGCAGAAGCGCCTCGAGTCGTTCGACCTCGACGAGGAGGCCGAGCGCCTCCGCGAGATCATCCGTACCGGCAAGGGCCAGAAGAAGACCCGTGCGCTCAAGCGCCTCAAGGTCGTCTCCGCGTTCCTGCAGACCAGCAACAAGCCCAAGGGCATGGTGCTCGACTGCGTGCCGGTCATCCCGCCGGACCTGCGTCCGATGGTGCAGCTGGACGGTGGCCGCTTCGCGACCTCCGACCTGAACGACCTGTACCGCCGTGTGATCAACCGCAACAACCGCCTCAAGCGTCTCCTTGACCTCGGTGCCCCCGAGATCATCGTGAACAACGAGAAGCGGATGCTGCAGGAGGCCGTCGACGCGCTGTTCGACAACGGCCGCCGCGGTCGCCCGGTCACCGGTCCCGGTAACCGCCCGCTCAAGTCCCTGAGCGACATGCTCAAGGGCAAGCAGGGTCGTTTCCGTCAGAACCTCCTCGGCAAGCGCGTGGACTACTCCGCGCGTTCCGTGATCGTCGTCGGTCCGCAGCTGAAGCTGCACCAGTGCGGTCTGCCGAAGGCGATGGCGCTGGAGCTCTTCAAGCCGTTCGTGATGAAGCGCCTGGTGGACCTGAACCACGCGCAGAACATCAAGTCGGCCAAGCGCATGGTCGAGCGCGGCCGCACCGTGGTCTACGACGTCCTCGAAGAGGTCATCGCCGAGCACCCGGTGCTGCTGAACCGTGCGCCCACCCTGCACCGCCTCGGCATCCAGGCCTTCGAGCCGCAGCTGGTCGAGGGCAAGGCCATCCAGATCCACCCGCTCGTCTGCACCGCGTTCAACGCGGACTTCGACGGTGACCAGATGGCCGTGCACCTGCCGCTCTCCGCGGAGGCGCAGGCCGAGGCCCGCATCCTGATGCTGTCCTCGAACAACATCCTGAAGCCGGCCGACGGCCGTCCCGTCACCATGCCTACGCAGGACATGGTGCTGGGTCTGTTCTTCCTGACCACCGACGGCGAGCTCCGTGACACCAAGGGCGAGGGCCGTGCGTTCGGCTCCACGGCCGAGGCGATCATGGCGTTCGACGCCGGCGAGCTGGCGCTCCAGTCGCCCGTCGACATCCGCTTCCCGGTGGGCACCATCCCGCCGCGTGGCTGGGTGCCGCCGGTCGCCGAGGAGGGCGAGCCCGAGTACCAGCCGGGTGACACCTTCCGGCTGCGGACGACCCTGGGCCGCGCGCTCTTCAACGAGCTGCTGCCCGAGGACTACCCGTTCGTCGACTACTCGGTCGGCAAGAAGCAGCTCTCCGAGATCGTCAACGACCTCGCCGAGCGCTACCCCAAGGTCATCGTGGCGGCGACGCTCGACAACCTGAAGGCGGCGGGCTTCCACTGGGCCACCCGTTCCGGCGTCACCGTCGCCGTTTCGGACATCGTCGTGCCCGAGGCCAAGAAGGCCATCGTCAAGGGCTACGAGGACCAGGACGAGAAGGTCCAGAAGCAGTACGAGCGCGGTCTGATCACCAAGGACGAGCGCACGCAGGAACTCATCGCGATCTGGACCAAGGCGACCAACGAGGTCGCCGAGGCGATGAACGCGAACTTCCCCAAGACGAACCCCATCTTCATGATGGTTGACTCGGGTGCCCGAGGAAACATGATGCAGATGCGTCAGATCGCCGGTATGCGTGGTCTGGTGTCCAACGCCAAGAACGAGACGATTCCCCGTCCCATCAAGGCGTCCTTCCGTGAGGGCCTCACCGTTCTGGAGTACTTCATCTCCACGCACGGTGCCCGTAAGGGTCTGGCGGACACCGCCCTGCGTACCGCCGACTCGGGTTACCTGACCCGTCGTCTGGTGGACGTCTCGCAGGACGTGATCATCCGCGAGGAGGACTGCGGCACCGACCGTGGCCTCAAGCTGAAGATCGCGGTCAAGGGCGCCGACGGCGTGCTCCGCAAGACGGACGACGTCGAGACCTCGGTGTACGCCCGCATGCTCGCCGAGGACGTCGTCGTCGACGGCAAGGTCATCGCGCCTGCCAACGTCGACCTCGGTGACGTCCTGATCGACGCCCTGGTGGGCGCCGGCGTCGAGGAGGTCAAGACCCGCTCGGTCCTGACCTGTGAGTCCGCGGTCGGCACCTGTGCCTTCTGCTACGGACGCTCGCTCGCCACCGGCAAGCTGGTCGACATCGGTGAGGCGGTCGGCATCATCGCCGCCCAGTCCATCGGTGAGCCCGGCACCCAGCTGACGATGCGTACCTTCCACACCGGTGGTGTGGCCGGTGACGACATCACCCAGGGTCTGCCCCGAGTCGTCGAGCTCTTCGAAGCCCGTACGCCCAAGGGTGTCGCCCCGATCTCGGAGTCCGCGGGCCGGGTCCGGATCGAGGAGACCGAGAAGACCAAGAAGCTCGTGGTCACGCCGGACGACGGCAGCGACGAGATTCCCTTCCCGATCTCCAAGCGTGCCCGTCTGCTGGTGGGCGAGGGCGACCACGTCGAGGTGGGCCAGAAGCTCACCGTGGGCGCCACCAACCCGCACGACGTGCTGCGGATCCTCGGTCAGCGCGCGGTCCAGGTCCACCTGGTCGGCGAAGTCCAGAAGGTCTACAACTCGCAGGGCGTGTCGATCCACGACAAGCACATCGAGATCATCATCCGGCAGATGCTCCGCCGCGTGACGATCATCGAGTCCGGCGACGCGGAGCTGCTGCCGGGCGAGCTCGTCGAGCGTTCGAAGTTCGAGACCGAGAACCGTCGTGTGGTCCAGGAGAGCGGTCACCCCGCCTCCGGTCGTCCGCAGCTGATGGGTATCACCAAGGCCTCGCTGGCGACGGAGTCGTGGCTGTCCGCGGCTTCCTTCCAGGAGACGACCAGGGTCCTGACGGACGCGGCGATCAACGCCAAGTCCGACTCCCTGATCGGCCTCAAGGAGAACGTCATCATCGGTAAGCTCATCCCGGCCGGTACGGGTCTGTCCCGCTACCGCAACATCCGGGTCGAGCCGACCGAGGAGGCCAAGGCCGCGATGTACTCGGCCGTCGGCTACGACGACATCGACTACTCGCCGTTCGGCACGGGCTCCGGCCAGGCCGTTCCGCTGGAGGACTACGACTACGGTCCGTACAACCAGTAAGCGAGTCGCTTGATACGACCGGAGGGCGGTCATCCCGTGCACACGGGGTGGCCGCCCTCCGGCGTGCGATGCGTCACTCCCGCGGGGCGGGCGTACGGTGGTCCAGGCACCCGGAGGGCGCTCAGAGGCCCGTGAGGGGCCCTGTGGAGCCCTGCACGGGTCAGGACAAGCCGGGCGGCCGGCCCGGCGGGCCGGGGCGGGCAGCATTTGTTTTGACCCAGGTCCGTGAGGTAGGTACGCTCAGACCTTGTGCCTGGGGTGTGCCTGGTCTCGCGTGCGTGTCTTCAGCCGCATGGCGAGCCCGTCTTTGGTCACCGCGATCTGTGCTTCCACTGCTCCAGGGGAGTGGCCCGCAGTATCCGACACACCCGACCGCGTGGGTCGGTGACGTTCCAGGTTAGTTTCACCGACGGCACACAGAAACCGGAGAAGTAGTGCCTACGATTCAGCAGCTGGTCCGGAAGGGCCGGCAGGACAAGGTCGAGAAGAACAAGACGCCCGCGCTCGAGGGTTCGCCCCAGCGTCGTGGCGTCTGCACGCGTGTCTTCACGACCACCCCGAAGAAGCCGAACTCGGCTCTCCGTAAGGTCGCGCGTGTGCGTCTGACCTCCGGCATCGAGGTCACGGCCTACATTCCGGGTGAGGGACACAACCTGCAGGAGCACTCGATCGTGCTCGTGCGTGGTGGCCGTGTGAAGGACCTGCCGGGTGTTCGTTACAAGATCATCCGCGGCTCGCTCGACACCCAGGGTGTCAAGAACCGCAAGCAGGCCCGCAGCCGCTACGGCGCCAAGAAGGAGAAGTAAGAATGCCTCGTAAGGGCCCCGCCCCGAAGCGCCCGGTCATCATCGACCCGGTCTACAGCTCTCCTCTTGTCACCTCGCTGATCAACAAGATCCTCCTCGACGGCAAGCGTTCCACCGCCGAGCGGATCGTGTACGGCGCCATGGAAGGCCTCCGCGAGAAGACCGGCGCTGACCCGGTCATCACGCTGAAGCGCGCGCTTGAGAACGTCAAGCCCTCGCTCGAGGTCAAGTCCCGCCGTGTCGGTGGCGCCACCTACCAGGTGCCGATCGAGGTCAAGCCCGGTCGTGCCGCCACCCTCTCGCTGCGCTGGATCGTGGGTTACTCCCGCGCCCGTCGCGAGAAGACCATGACCGAGCGCCTCATGAACGAGCTGCTCGACGCCTCCAACGGTCTTGGCGCTGCCGTCAAGAAGCGCGAGGACACCCACAAGATGGCCGAGTCCAACAAGGCCTTCGCGCACTACCGCTGGTAGTCGCTTACCCCATCGAGACCGAGAGAAGATTGAGCCTTATGGCCACCACTTCGCTTGACCTGGCCAAGGTCCGCAACATCGGGATCATGGCCCACATCGACGCGGGCAAGACGACCACCACTGAGCGGATCCTCTTCTACACCGGTGTGAGCTACAAGATCGGTGAAGTCCACGACGGCGCTGCCACGATGGACTGGATGGAGCAGGAGCAGGAGCGCGGCATCACGATCACGTCCGCCGCGACGACCTGCCACTGGCCGCTCAACGATGTTGACCACACCATCAACATCATCGACACCCCGGGTCACGTCGACTTCACCGTCGAGGTGGAGCGTTCGCTCCGCGTCCTCGACGGCGCCGTCACCGTGTTCGACGGTGTGGCCGGCGTCGAGCCGCAGTCCGAGACCGTGTGGCGTCAGGCGGACCGCTACGGCGTGCCGCGTATCTGCTTCGTCAACAAGCTCGACCGCACCGGTGCCGAGTTCCACCGTTGTGTCGACATGATCGTCGACCGCCTTGGTGCCGTCCCGCTCGTCATGCAGCTCCCCATCGGCGCAGAGGCCGACTTCAAGGGCGTCGTCGACCTCGTGTCGATGAAGGCCTTCGTGTGGCCCGAAGAGGCCGCCAAGGGCGAGATGTACGACACGATCGACATCCCGGACACGCACAAGGAAGCCGCCGAGGAATGGCGCGGCAAGCTCCTTGAGGCCGTCTCCGAGAACGACGACGCGATGATGGAGCTGTACCTGGAGGGCGTCGAGCCCACCGAGGAGCAGCTGCACGAGGCGATCCGCCGGATCACCCTCGCGTCGAAGGGCAGTGCCGACTCGGTCACCGTCACCCCGGTGTTCTGTGGCACCGCGTTCAAGAACAAGGGCGTTCAGCCCCTGCTCGACGCGGTCGTCCGCTACCTGCCTTCCCCCCTGGACGTCGAGGCCATCGAAGGCCACGACGTCAAGGACCCCGAGGTCGTCATCAAGCGCAAGCCCTCGGACGACGAGCCGTTCTCCGGCCTGGCGTTCAAGATCGCTAGCGACCCGCACCTCGGCAAGCTCACCTTCGTCCGGATCTACTCCGGTCGCCTCGAGGCCGGCACCGCGGTGCTGAACTCGGTCAAGGGCAAGAAGGAGCGCATCGGCAAGATCTACCGCATGCACGCGAACAAGCGTGAGGAGATCGCGTCGGTGGGCGCCGGTGACATCATCGCCGTCATGGGCCTGAAGCAGACCACCACCGGTGAGACGCTGTGTGACGACAAGAACCCGGTCATCCTGGAGTCCATGGACTTCCCGGCGCCGGTCATTCAGGTCGCCATCGAGCCCAAGTCCAAGGGTGACCAGGAGAAGCTGGGTGTCGCCATCCAGCGCCTCTCCGAGGAGGACCCGTCCTTCCAGGTGCACTCCGACGAGGAGACCGGCCAGACCATCATCGGTGGTATGGGCGAGCTTCACCTCGAGGTGCTCGTCGACCGCATGAAGCGCGAGTTCCGCGTCGAGGCGAACGTCGGCAAGCCGCAGGTCGCGTACCGCGAGACGATCCGCAAGGCCGTCGAGCGCATCGACTACACGCACAAGAAGCAGACTGGTGGTACCGGCCAGTTCGCGAAGGTGCAGATCGCCATCGAGCCCATCGAGGGTGGCGACGCGTCCTACGAGTTCGTCAACAAGGTCACCGGTGGCCGCATCCCCAGGGAGTACATCCCCTCGGTGGACGCGGGCGCCCAGGAAGCCATGCAGTTCGGCATCCTGGCCGGTTACGAGATGGTCGGCGTCCGCGTCACCCTTCTCGACGGTGGTTACCACGAGGTCGACTCCTCGGAGCTCGCCTTCAAGATCGCCGGTTCGCAGGCGTTCAAGGAGGGTGCCCGCAAGGCGTCCCCCGTGCTCCTCGAGCCGATGATGGCCGTCGAGGTCACCACGCCCGAGGACTACATGGGCGATGTCATCGGCGACCTCAACTCCCGCCGTGGCCAGATCCAGGCCATGGAGGAGCGCAGCGGCGCTCGCGTCGTGAAGGGCCTCGTGCCCCTCTCGGAGATGTTCGGCTACGTCGGAGACCTCCGCAGCAAGACCTCGGGTCGCGCAAGCTACTCGATGCAGTTCGACTCCTACGCCGAGGTTCCGCGGAACGTCGCCGAGGAGATCATCGCGAAGGCCAAGGGCGAGTAACTCTCCCGAGTTCACGCTTTAGGCTTGTCACCGGAGCCCGGTGGGGCATTTGACGCGGCGCGCATGCAATGCGTCGAATGCCCCCGGGACCCGGCATCCCAGCAAAGATCACCTGGCGCCGATGAAGCAAGGCGTACAGAACCACTCCGCAGGAGGACCCAGTGGCGAAGGCAAAGTTCGAGCGGACTAAGCCGCACGTCAACATCGGCACCATCGGTCACATCGACCACGGTAAGACGACCCTCACGGCCGCCATTACCAAGGTGCTGCACGACGCGTACCCGGACCTGAACGAGGCCTCGGCCTTCGACCAGATCGACAAGGCTCCCGAGGAGCGCCAGCGCGGTATCACCATCTCGATCGCGCACGTCGAGTACCAGACGGAGTCGCGTCACTACGCGCACGTCGACTGCCCGGGTCACGCTGACTACATCAAGAACATGATCACGGGTGCGGCGCAGATGGACGGCGCCATCCTCGTGGTCGCCGCCACCGACGGCCCGATGCCGCAGACCAAGGAGCACGTGCTCCTGGCCCGCCAGGTCGGCGTTCCGTACATCGTCGTCGCGCTGAACAAGGCCGACATGGTGGACGACGAGGAGATCCTGGAGCTCGTCGAGCTCGAGGTTCGTGAGCTCCTCTCCGAGTACGAGTTCCCGGGCGACGACCTTCCGGTCGTCAAGGTCTCGGCGCTCAAGGCTCTTGAGGGTGACAAGGAGTGGGGCCAGACCGTCCTCGACCTGATGAAGGCCGTCGACGAGTCCATCCCGCAGCCCGAGCGTGACGTCGAGAAGCCGTTCCTGATGCCGATCGAGGACGTCTTCACGATCACCGGTCGTGGCACCGTCGTCACCGGTCGTATCGAGCGTGGTGTCCTCAAGGTCAACGAGACCGTCGACATCGTCGGTATCAAGACCGAGAAGACCACCACCACGGTCACCGGCATCGAGATGTTCCGCAAGCTGCTCGACGAGGGCCAGGCCGGTGAGAACGTCGGTCTGCTCCTCCGTGGCATCAAGCGCGAGGACGTCGAGCGCGGCCAGGTCATCATCAAGCCCGGTTCGGTCACGCCGCACACCGAGTTCCAGGCCCAGGCCTACATCCTGTCGAAGGACGAGGGTGGCCGTCACACCCCCTTCTTCAACAACTACCGCCCGCAGTTCTACTTCCGTACCACGGACGTGACGGGCGTTGTGACCCTTCCCGAGGGCACCGAGATGGTCATGCCGGGTGACAACACCCTCATGGACGTCGCGCTGATCCAGCCGGTCGCGATGGAAGAGGGCCTGAAGTTCGCCATCCGTGAGGGTGGCCGGACCGTGGGCGCCGGCCAGGTCACCAAGATCCTCAAGTAAGTCCTTGAGCGTCTGACCTGGTAGCTCCGCACAAGAGCACCGAGAAGGGCCCCGCCCCGCCGCGCAAGCGGTGGGACGGGGCCCTTCTTCTCGTCTCAGGCCGTACGTACGGGAGGCCGGCGCACCATGAACACGTCGACCGGGTCCTCCCGCTCCAGGACGAACCCGTGCCGCTCGTAGAGCCGCCGGGCCGCGCTGCCCTGGAGCACGTTGAGGCGGACGACCGCCCCTTCGGCGTCCGTACGGGAGAGCAGGGCGCTCAGCACGGCCGAGCCGATGCCCCGCCCGTGGAGTTCCTCGGCGATGAAGAAGCTCTCCAGGCAGTGCCCGTCCTCGTAGGGGCGCAGGGTGACACTGCCGCCGAACTGGCCGTCGACGACGATCACCGACGTGTACTCGGGCAGATAGGAGTCGCGCATGCGCTGACGTACCCGGTGCTCGTCGTAGCGGCCGAGGCGGACGAGATCCGGGCGCATCACGACGGCCCGGAGCTCGACTATGGCTTCGAGGTCGTCGGGGGTGGCGGGGCGCAGGGCCCAGCTTTGAGTGGTACGTACATGCATGGCGGGAGTCTGTCAGAGGGGGGCGGCGGGTGCCTCCGGTCGACGTCGCCGGGGAGGGCGGACACCACGGCTGCCGTGCAGCACCTCAGCCCGTCCCGGCCGGTCGCGGGCCGGCGGGCAGGTGACCGACGCGACGGGTGCGAGGGTGCCGTGGCCGCGCGGCTGCGACCACGCGTAGGCGGGACGGGGCGGACCGGATTCGAACCGGCGTCCTCCCACATGCGGTGAAGGCGCGACGACCACTGCGCTACGCGCCCCGTCACTGGAGAGCATAAAGTCCAAGGTCCTTCGTTGCTCACGAGTTTTCGCAGGCGCAGGCGCAGGCGCAGGCGCAGGCGCAGACGGCGGTCGGTCGAGGGCGGGGGAGCGCGGTGCTGCTGCCCGTGCCGGACTGTCAGAAGAGGCCGGCCGACTTGTGGAGCGTGAGGTCTTCGAGGATGGTGCGCAGCCAGGTTTCGCGCACGGCCGGCAACCGGACCAGGGTGTGCCGGAAGATATCCCGGTCGGCCCGGAACAGGAACGCGGGGCGCGGCGGGAGCGGGTCGTCACGGAGGACGTCGCGGGGTAGGCGGCCCGAGGAGGGCGTCGGCACGTACTCCCGGGAAGAGGCCATCCACAGCCACACCCCCAGGGGAAGCGGCACCAGGTAGGTCGACGGGGCCCGGTGGGCGGGGGCCCACGTCCGCCCCGTCTGCGGATGGACCGGGACGAGCAGGATGTCCGCGGCGGAGTCAGGGGCGGGCTGCCCCGGTCCGGCGAGGACGGCGCGCCGTGCCGGTGGCCCCACGGGCAGCAGAGCATCGAGGGCGCGTTGGAACACATCCGCGATCAGGCCGTTCGGCACCCTCACAGGCCGCATTCCGGAGACCGCCAGCACATGGGCGAGGGCGTGGCCGGCCGCTGCCTCCCATTGCGGGCTCCACGACCAGTAGTGGCTCGACCCGAGTTCTGAACCACCCCAAGTGGCGATGGGCTCGAACGGGGCCGTGCTCTTTCCTTCCTCCAACAGCTCCGCCCAGGACTGCGGCGCTGCGGCGGCATCGTTCGTGTGGAGGCGGCGCACGGCGTCCGGAGCCAGCCACACCGCCTGCCAGAGCGAACAGTCGTCGATCCTGGTCGCCACGGCCAGCCCGCATGCCCGGCAGGCCATGTTGGGGCCGTCGCGTCCGTCAAGGCCGCAGCAGGCGCCGCTGCCGTTTTCGGGGGTCAGCCGGGTACCGCGGATATCTCCGGGTGCGATCACGGTCGCCCCGGGAGCACCGTCGGACAGGGAGAAGAGCGGTGCGTAGATGCCGCGGGCCGCCGCCTCCACCGGGTTGATCTCCTCCCGCAGGCGCCAAGGTGCTCCCGAGGGTTCTGGGTCCACGGCGAACGTCCCGGCCTCCATGAGCACCGGCATCTGGACGCCGTTGCCGTAGGCCTGATGGGCGTGCACCGGAAGGGAGACTCGCGACAGCGGACCGGTCAGCTCGGCACCGCACCTCGCGCAGACGAAAGCGAACAACGGCCCTCCGCGTGGGAAACAGCCGCATCGTCGCACCTCAGGGGCGTCCGGCCAACATGTTTTCTGTGGCATGGAGGACGACGCCCGAGGGAGGGCGGGGCCCGGGCCCGTGGGTCACCCAGGAGGCCCGCGATGACCGCCGTAGAGCCGGTCGGCAATTCCGACCCCCCGGCGGCCATTGCGGCTGACGGGCTACTCCTCGCCGAAGACTTCGTCGGCGGAGGCGGCGGTGGCGGCGCGGTGGAGCCAGTGGTGCAGGAGCTGGGGGTCCTTGCAGGTGCGGATCTGCTCGCGGGTTGCGCGGGTGACGGCGATTCCGCGTGCGTCCAGGAGGAGAAGCAGGCCCTCGGCGCGTCCCTCGGCGCGTCCCTCGGCACGTCCCTCGGCACGGCCTTCGTCGCGGATTTCTTCGGACATGAAGGACTTGTAGAAAGAGGTGTCCACGGCCACCAGGTTCCTCCACTGTTGTGCGGCCGGGCGGTTGCCCAGGCCTTGTGCGGTCAGTTCGACGATCGGGTCGGCAAGGGCTTCCGGTGTGTCCCGAAGCGCGGCGGACAGCGTTTTCAGTATGGCACCGACGTCTGGATTGTCGGCGTGTGTGATGGCGGCGAGGGTGGCGAGTGCGAGGTCCTTGCGGGCTTCTGCGACGTTGGTGATCACGGGCATGTTGTGCGGACCGGCGACGAGGGGGCTGAGGGTGAGCGTCTGCCATTGGCGGAGGCCGATGGTGAGGGGACGGGCGGCCCAGTGGGCGGTGGCGAGGTCCTGGCAGACGACCAGGAGGAGGACGGGCAGGCCGTTGTACCGGTTGTGGAGGTAGCTGACGTAGTAGGGCCAACTGGTGCTCTTGCGCGGGTCCTTCTTGCCCTGGGCCTCGATGGCGAGCAGGAAGGGGCCGTCATCCTGCGTGTCGATGCGCAGGAGGGTGTCGACGCGGCGTTCGACGGGGCTGTTCTCGGTGAGGTCGGTGGGCAGGACGGTGGCGGAGGTGGGTGGTGGGATGTCGACGCCGAGGACTTCGGAGACGCGGGAGAACAGGCCCGGGTACTCCTGGAAGATGCGGTGCATCGCCTCGTGCGGTGAGCTGACCATGCGGGTCCGTTTCGGGATGAGGGCGGCCGCCGTCAGGCGGCCGTGTGCAGGCCGGTGTGTTCGGTGCGGCAGTCGCGGCAGTGGCCGGGGTGGGTGGCGCGGAAGGCGCGGTCGCAGGTGTCGCAGTTCTGGAGCGGGATGACGAGGGCTTTGCGGCGGGGCGGGGTGAGGGCCTGTGTCCCGGGGAGCGGGGGCGGCAGGAGGGTGGTGATGCGGTGGCGGATGAGCTTCGCGGGGTGTTTGACGGGGGCGGGGAGGTCCTGGGTGAGGGCGTGGCGGATGGTGTCGGGATGCGCGTCGCGTTCGAGCCAGGTGGCGATGCCGGGGGCGAGAGTGGGGAGGTCGGCCTCGGCGAGAGTGAGTTGGGGTGCGTGGCGGCGTAGGTCGGCGAGGAGGGCCGTGGCCGTGCGGAGGAGCTCCGGGGTGGGGGCGTGGGGCTGGGGGAGCGGCGGGGCCGGGGTCCTGGGGGCGGTGGGCGCCGGTACGTAGACGGGGGCGGCGGGTGGCATGACGGGTGCTGGTGCTGGTGCTGGTGCTGGTGCTGGTGCCGGGGCCGCCGGAGCTGCCACCGCGGGGGAGTGGGGAGGGAGCGGGGTGGTGCGCGGCGGCGGTTCGGCGGTGGCGGGCCTACGCGTCATGTGCGGGTCGGTGACCGGCGGGGGCGTGGGCTGACGGGGCCGCGGCGGTGGGGGCTTCTGCCGGGGTGCGGGGAGTGGCGGCGGGGCGGTGCCGGGCTGGTTGTACGAGGTCGTGCGGGTGATGATGCGGCCGTCGGGGAGGCGTGTGCGGCTGCGGTGGAGGTAGCCCGTGGCTTCCAGTTCGCGGAGGGCGGCGGCGATGCGCGTCTCGCTTTCCGGGAAGCGGATGGCGAGAGCTTTGATGCCGACTTTCGCTCCGGCGGGCAGCGACTGGATGTGCGCGGCGAGGCCGATCGCGGTGAGGGAGAGGCCGCGGTGTTGGGCGAGATGGTTGCCGATGACCGTGAAGCCGGTGCTGTGCCGGGCGTTGACGTGGATGACGCCGGAGGTCGGCGGGACGTCGTGGTGAGGGCCGGGGGAGCCGGGCTGGGCGCGCGGGGGCGCGATAATCTGCTGGGAAGCCATCGGGAAGGTGCTTCTCTTCCTCGTGGTCAGGCCTCGGTCGGGATTCGCTGTCCCGGCCGAGGCCGTCTCATGTTCTGTGGTGGTCGCGGCGAGCATATGCCAGCCAACCGGCTTCGAATCCAGCCCAGTTGCCATTGTTCACTCGCCCGAGTGATGCAGCTCAGGGCACGGGTGGGGTGGGGTTTGGCGGGGTTGTTTCCCTGAGTTCTTTAAAAGCCTTTGGACGTCGTGGGCCGCCACGTCGCGGCTCATCGGGTCGCCGTTGACCGGGTCGCGGCCGGCCGCGACCCGGTGGGGCCGGTCACGGTACGAGATCGAGCTCCGCCCACACCGCTGGCCCGACCGTGGCCAGCGAAGCCCCCCGTATGCCCCGCAGCACCTCCGCCCCGATCTCCGCCAGGCGGTGAGCCGGTGGCGGGGTCGTCCCGAGTCCGATCGCATACCCCGTGCGCCCGCCGGCGGTGAGCGGGCGCGGCCAGATACGGCAGTCGGCGGCGCCCGCGTCGGCGAGTGCGGCGGACAGGGCGAGGAGCCTGCCGCGCAGCCGCCCTTCGTCCGGACCGTTCGCGGCCACAGAGGCCAGCGCCCAGGACGGGTGCAGTTCGAGGAGCCGCGGCGGGACGCAGAGCAGGGGACGCGGGTCGTCACCGTCGTCGACGGACTCGGCGGACTCCACGATCTCCCAGGCGCGGTAGAGCTCGGCGGCGAGGAGGTCGCGGCCGGCGGCGGAGACCTGCGTGGTGCAGGAGCGCACCGGTGCCGTCGGGGTCAGCACCGTGACGGGGTCCCCGGTGGCCCCGGCAGGCGCCGAGCCCACCGCCTCGTCCCAGTCCCACACCGCCCAGGTCGCGAAGAAGTGCCGGAGCAGCGCGAGCGGTGGCAGGTCCCCCGCCTCGTGTGCGGTCCGGGCCGCGAGGACGGCCCAGGCGAGGCCGGGCAGCCCTCCGCAGGGCGCGGAGTCCAGGCCCCTCGCCGCCGCCCATGCCTTGACGTCCCTGGCGAGGGCGGCGAAGGCGACCCCGTGCGGGTCCGCCGCCGCGAGCACCGCTTCGGCGTCGCTCACCGCGCTCAGGGCCACCGCCGCCGACTCGCCCAGCTCGGTCCGGCGGGCCACCGCCTCGGCGGGGGCCAGGGCACCGGTCGCCACGGTGACCAGGTCGACCCGGAGGCCGTCGAGCCGCCAGCGCAGACCGGGGACCCGGGCCCCCGTCACCTCGCGCAGGTCCCGCGCCTCCGGGAACGCGGCGGCCAGCCGGTGCCGTACCCCTGCCGGATCGGGGGCGCCGGGCAGTGCGGCCACCAGGTCCAGGTCCGCGCCGGGCAGCGCGCAGCCCATGCGCCGGGAGCCGACGACCTCGACGTGTGCGTCGGACAGCGCCGCGGCGACCCGCTCGGCGACGCGACCGGCGTCGGCAGCCACAGGGGCTGCGCCCAGCTCCACCCGTACCCCGTAGTGATCGGAGACGTACAGCCCCTCCGGGCCGGGCGTCGTGCCGGTCAGGGCCGCCGAGCGGGCGCGCAGCCGTTCCGTACGCAGCAGGACCCGGTCCAGGCGGGAGACGCGGCCCGACAGGGAGGAGACGGCGGCCAGCGGGTTCACGGACGGGTCGAAGGTCGGGGTGCGGTCGGCGGGGCCGTGCACCTCGGTCCAGGCATCCGCCATCGCCAGGCGGCGCTGCGGGAGGTCGCCGCCGTCGTTGAAGTCGCCCACGAGGAGCAGCTCGCCCTCGATGCCCGCCAACCCCGTTGCCAGGTCGGCGAGTTCACGGTCGCGGCGGGCGGCGCCGGCGGGGGAGTGGTCGCTGCTGAGGTGCGTCGCCGCCACCGTGACGGGGCCCTCGGCCGTCTCCACGACGACGGCGGCCACCGCCTTGTGCGGCCCGAGGGCGTACAGACCCGCCTCGCTCACCGGCAGCCGGCTGAGCAGCAGCAGACCGCAGTCCGCCACGTCGCGGCCGGCAGGGTCGGTGGCCAGGACGTACCCGTCGCGCACCCAGTCGCGGCCCAGCAGCAGGGCGAGCAGCGCGGGCTCCGCCTCCTGGAGCGCGATGACGTCCGCGTCCGCCGCGCGCAGGGCGTCCAGCAGGAGCGGGCGCCGCCGGGCGGTGTCGATGCGATCGCTGTCGTACCGGTCCCAGAGGGTGTTCCAGGTGAGGACCGTCAGGGGGGCGGAAGGGGCCGGGGGCCCCGCGGGCGCCGGTTCCCAGGCGCCCGTGGCCGGGGAGAAGGCGTGCGGGGCGCGGGAGGTGAAGTACGGGGACGGCAGGCGGCGCGGAGCCCGTACCCGGCCCGCGTCCGTCGCGTCGATCCGGTCGAGGCCCGAGGAGCGGTCCCACACCACCTCGCCGTCCGCCTCGAAGAACAGCACCCGGTGCCAGGGGATGTCGCCGCCCGGGGTGAAGCGGTCCAGCGGCACCCGCTTGGGGTCCCGGCCGCGCTGCGCGACGCCCAGGACGAAGCGCGCCGGGTCGAACCGGGCGTCCCAGCGGACCCGGTGGTAGATCTCCTCGCTCGTGCGCATCAGGCCCGGTCCTCCACGGTTCCGCTCGGCCCGATGTACCAGGTGCGGTGGGCCTGGCCGGGGTACGGGGGGACGAAGCGGCGCAGCTGGGAGGCGAGGACGTCCGGGGGCACCGGATGGGCGCGCCGCCCGTTGCGCGCGGTGAGCTCGTCCGCGCCCACCCACGCCACGGCGTGGGTGATCAGGGCGTCCCTGCGGTGGGCGACCGCGTGGACCAGGGAGCGCTGGTGCGGGTTGAGCGAGGTCGCGTCCCAGACCACGGTGGCGCCGGGGACGAGAGCGGCGTCCAGGCGGCGCAGGCCCTCGCGCAGGACGTCCGCGTTGGCGCTCTGGTCGGCGCGCGATCCGCGGGACGCGCGCAGGTCGTCGAGCGAGAGGTACGTGGCGATGCCCGGCAGACCGCGGCCGAACGTGCTCTTTCCGCTGCCGGAGGGCCCGACCAGGTGGATCAGGGAGGGGAAGGCGCCGGAACGCCACCGCCACGTCGCGCCGACCGCTTCCTCGGCGGTGCTGACGCGGCCCCGCGCGTACGCCTCACGGGCCTGCGCCAGACAGCGGTCGGCGGCGTCCGGCTCCAGGCCGGCGAAGGCCTCGGGCAGTCCGTCCGGTTCGGCCACGTCCTGGGCGTGCAGGGCCGACCACTCCACCTGCTCACGGGCCTCGGGCCCGTCGGCCAGGGCGCCGGCCAGCGCGTGCAGGACCGTCAGGTCGGCGGCGAGCGACATCCGGGCCAGGCCTCCGTGGCGCTCCTCGTCCGGGTACGGGCGGTGCAGGGCGGGATACAGCTCGACGAGGTCCGCCACGCGGCGGGCGAGCGGCATCCCGAGCGGCCCGGCGAGCGCCGGCGCGAGTGCGGCCCGTCGGGTGCGGTGCAGCAGGGCGGCGAGCACCCCGGCCAGCCGGTCGTCACCGGTGCGGTCCCGTGCGTCCAGGGCGTCGGCCGTCGCGCGGGCGGCCGGTGCGTCGCCGGGGCCGGCACCCGTGGCGAGGGACAGTGCCGCCGGGTCCACCGGGGCGCCCGAACGCACGGCCCACAGGGCGGCGGCCGGTCCCAGCCCGTTCTCCACCACCTCCGCGTGCATCCAGTGCGTGTCCGTCGTCACATGGCCCGGCCGCACCCACTTCGCCACCCGCCGCTTGAACGCCGCGGCCGGAAAGGCCTCGGTGGGCCGGACGACGTACCCCTCCTGGCGTTCCGGGTCCAGCTCCAGCGCGCGCAGCGCCTTCTCCGCACGGGCGTCGAACACGCCGCGCCACAGCACCCGCGGCGTCGGTATCCCCAGGTTCCGCAGGAAGTCCACGGTCCGGTCCCAGTCCAGGCAGACCTGGCCCTCCCAGACGGAGAAGCCGTAGAAGTGGCTCGCCAGGTCCTCGTACGGGATCGAATGGCGGGCGAACATGTTCTCGCCGCAGATCCGCCACCCCGCCGGGACGCGCGGGCCGATGCGGCTCTGGAGCGCCTTGACCCGGCCCCGCGAGGGGTGGTGCGCCGAGTCCAGGGAACGGGCGTGCAGCCCGTCGGCGTAGAGCGTGGTGTTCTCGCCGTCCAGCTTCTCGGTGACCACGACCTGCGAGCCGGTCAGCCCGCCGAGGTCGGCGAGGCGCACGTCGTCCGAGGTGGCCCCGGGTGACCAGGGCAGATGCGGTGTCCGTGGATAGTGCGTACGCATGTTCCGTGCCCCCGTGAGTCGCCGTTCCCGGCAGGTCACACTAGGGGCGGGGCCCACGGCGCTCGACCGAATATCCCGGTGGTGGCACGGGCGGGGCGGCCTCCGGCGTCCGCCCGCGTTTGACCACGGCGACGCGGGGGGTAGGATCTCCGCCCGATTGGCCAGGCTCGTGCCCCGTATGGCACACTGACCAGGTTGCTCGGTTGAGTGTCAATGCTGCGCGCCTCCCGCCGGGAGGACCGGAAGCGAGTCCCACAGTACTCGTCGGCCCTGTAAGGGCCGGACGTACGGGAATCTTTCGGGAAGCGTATGTGTGGCACCGGCCAGGCGCCCGGTGGGGTTTCACCCCCGGCTTCGCGGTCTCAGGCCCGCACCCCCTTGGTTGGGAAATCCTTCGGGACTTCTGCGTAGAGGGGTTGCGACACGCCCGACCGCGTGGGTCGGAGGCGGAGTTACCAGAACCTCGGGTTCCAGAGCGTTACGAGAGACAGGACTACTAGTAGCCATGGCGGGACAGAAGATCCGCATCCGGCTCAAGGCCTACGACCACGAGGTCATCGACTCCTCGGCGAAGAAGATCGTCGAGACGGTGACCCGCACTGGTGCGTCGGTCGCGGGCCCGGTGCCGCTGCCCACTGAGAAGAACGTGTACTGCGTCATCAAGTCGCCGCACAAGTACAAGGACTCTCGCGAGCACTTCGAGATGCGCACGCACAAGCGCCTCATCGACATCCTCGACCCCACCCCGAAGACGGTTGACTCGCTGATGCGTCTCGACCTGCCGGCTGGCGTCGACATCGAGATCAAGCTCTGAGGGGACGGGCCGAGATGAGCAAGAACATCAAGGGCGTCCTGGGCGAGAAGCTCGGCATGACCCAGGTCTGGGACGAGAACAACCGGGTTGTCCCGGTGACCGTCGTCAAGGCCGGTCCGTGCGTCGTGACGCAGGTCCGTACGAACGACAGCGACGGCTACGAGTCGGTCCAGATCGCCTTCGGCGAGATCGACCCGCGCAAGGTGAACAAGCCCCTCAAGGGCCACTTCGCCAAGGCCGACGTGACCCCCCGCCGCCACCTGGTGGAGCTCCGCACCCCTGACGCCAGCGAGTACACGCTGGGCCAGGAGATCACCGCCCAGGTGTTCGAGTCCGGCGTCAAGGTCGACGTCACGGGCAAGAGCAAGGGCAAGGGCTTCGCCGGTGTCATGAAGCGTCACAACTTCAAGGGCCTCGGCGCCGGTCACGGCGTCCAGCGCAAGCACCGTTCCCCCGGTTCGATCGGTGGCTGCGCCACCCCTGGGCGTGTCTTCAAGGGCATGCGCATGGCCGGCCGGATGGGTAACGAGCGCGTCACCACCCAGAACCTGACCATCCACGCGGTTGACGCGGAGAAGGGTCTGCTGCTCATCAAGGGCGCGGTCCCCGGTCCGAACGGCGGCCTCGTCCTGGTCCGTACCGCGGCCAAGGGGGCTTGAGGTAATGAGCACCATTGACATCCTTTCGCCGGCAGGCGACAAGGCCGGTACCGTCGAGCTCCCCGCGGAGATCTTCGACGCGAAGACCAGCGTTCCGCTGATCCACCAGGTCGTCGTCGCACAGCTGGCAGCTGCCCGTCAGGGCACGCACAAGACCAAGACCCGCGGCGAGGTCCGTGGTGGTGGGCGCAAGCCGTACCGCCAGAAGGGCACCGGCCGCGCGCGCCAGGGTTCGACCCGCGCGCCGCAGTTCGTCGGCGGTGGCGTCGTCCACGGCCCGCAGCCGCGTGACTACTCGCAGCGCACCCCCAAGAAGATGAAGGCCGCCGCCCTGCGCGGTGCCCTCTCCGACCGGGCGCGTCACTCCCGCATCCACGTCGTCACCGGCGTGGTCGAGGGTGGAGTCTCCACGAAGGCCGCCAAGTCGCTGTTCGGCAAGATCTCGGAGCGCAAGAACGTGCTCCTGGTCGTCGACCGCAACGACGAGGCCGCGTGGCTCTCCGCACGCAACCTGCCCCAGGTGCACATCCTGGAGCCGGGCCAGCTGAACACGTACGACGTGATCGTCTCTGACGACGTGGTCTTCACCCAGGCCGCCTTCGAGTCCTTCGTGTCTGGCCCCCAGACCGCTGAGACCGAAGGGAGCGACGCCTGATGAGCGAGGCGACCGTTACCAGCAAGACCTACGACGACCCGCGTGACGTTCTCGTCAAGCCGGTTGTCTCGGAGAAGAGCTACGCGCTGCTCGACGAGAACAAGTACACGTTCATCGTCGCGCCCGGCTCCAACAAGACCCAGATCAAGCAGGCCGTGGAAGCGGTCTTCTCGGTCAAGGTCACCGGGGTCAACACGATCAACCGTCAGGGTAAGCGCAAGCGCACCAAGACCGGTTTCGGCAAGCGCGCTGACACCAAGCGCGCCATCGTGACCCTCGCTGAGGGCGACCGTATCGACATCTTCGGCGGCCCGACCTCCTAACGGAGGGTCGAGTCGTCCGGAATCGGACGAGGACTGAGAAATGGGTATCCGCAAGTACAAGCCGACGACCCCGGGCCGTCGTGGCTCCAGCGTCGCCGACTTTGTCGAGATCACGCGGTCCACGCCGGAGAAGTCGCTGGTCCGCCCCCTGCACAGCAAGGGCGGCCGTAACAACACCGGTCGTGTGACCGTTCGCCACCAGGGTGGTGGCCACAAGCGCGCCTACCGCGTGATCGACTTCCGTCGTCACGACAAGGACGGCGTGCCGGCCAAGGTCGCGCACATCGAGTACGACCCGAACCGCACCGCGCGCATCGCGCTGCTGCACTACGCGGACGGCGAGAAGCGCTACATCATCGCGCCGCGTGGCCTGACGCAGGGCGACCGTGTCGAGAACGGTCCGGCCGCCGACATCAAGCCCGGCAACAACCTGGCGCTGCGCAACATCCCGGTCGGTACGACCATCCACGCCATCGAGCTGCGGCCCGGCGGCGGCGCGAAGTTCGCCCGTTCCGCGGGTGCCTCCGTGCAGCTGCTGGCGAAGGAGGGCACCATGGCCCACCTTCGTATGCCGTCGGGTGAGATCCGCCTGGTCGACGCCCGCTGCCGCGCCACCATCGGCGAGGTCGGCAACGCCGAGCAGTCGAACATCAACTGGGGCAAGGCCGGCCGCATGCGCTGGAAGGGCGTTCGCCCCTCCGTCCGCGGTGTCGCGATGAACCCGGTTGACCACCCGCACGGTGGTGGTGAGGGCAAGACCTCCGGTGGTCGCCACCCGGTCTCGCCGTGGGGTCAGAAGGAGGGTCGTACTCGCTCGCCGAAGAAGGCATCGAGCAAGTACATCGTCCGCCGCCGCAAGACGAACAAGAAGCGCTAGGAGCGGGTTTAGATGCCGCGCAGTCTCAAGAAGGGGCCCTTCGTCGACGGCCACCTCATCAAGAAGGTGGACGTACAGAACGAGGCAGGCACCAAGAACGTCATCAAGACCTGGTCCCGTCGCTCGATGATCGTCCCGGCCATGCTGGGTCACACCATCGCGGTGCACAACGGCAAGATCCACGTCCCGGTGTTCGTCACCGAGTCGATGGTCGGCCACAAGCTCGGCGAGTTCTCGCCGACTCGCACCTTCCGCGGCCACGTCAAGGACGACCGGAAGTCGAAGCGCCGCTAAGCGCGGGGTGGAAACGACTATGACTCACACCGAAGGGACAACCATGGAAGCCAGGGCCCAGGCGCGGTACATCCGCGTCACGCCCATGAAGGCCCGCCGAGTGGTGGACCTCATCCGTGGCATGGATGCCACGGAGGCTCAGGCGGTCCTGCGTTTCGCCCCGCAGGCCGCGAGCGTGCCGGTTGGCAAGGTGCTGGACAGCGCCATCGCCAACGCTGCACACAACTACGACCACCCTGACGCCTCTTCGCTGGTCATCAGCGAGGCGTACGTGGACGAGGGCCCGACCCTGAAGCGGTTCCGTCCGCGTGCTCAGGGCCGTGCCTACCGGATCCGTAAGCGGACCAGCCACATCACCGTGGTCGTCAGCAGCAAGGAAGGAACCCGGTAATGGGCCAGAAGGTAAACCCGCACGGGTTCCGGCTCGGCATTACCACGGACTTCAAGTCCCGTTGGTACGCCGACAAGCTGTACAAGGACTACGTCAAGGAAGACGTCGCCATTCGTCGCATGATGACGAAGGGCATGGAGCGGGCCGGCATCTCGAAGGTCGAGATCGAGCGCACCCGCGACCGCGTCCGCGTTGACATCCACACCGCCCGCCCGGGCATCGTCATCGGCCGCCGCGGCGCCGAGGCCGACCGCATCCGTGGCGAGCTGGAGAAGCTGACCGGCAAGCAGGTCCAGCTGAACATCCTCGAGGTCAAGAACCCCGAGGTGGACGCTCAGCTGGTGGCCCAGGCCGTCGCCGAGCAGCTCTCCTCCCGCGTCTCCTTCCGTCGTGCCATGCGCAAGAGCATGCAGAGCTCGATGAAGGCCGGCGCCAAGGGCATCAAGATCCAGTGCGGCGGTCGCCTCGGCGGCGCCGAGATGTCCCGCTCGGAGTTCTACCGCGAGGGCCGCGTGCCCCTGCACACCCTCCGTGCGAACGTCGACTACGGCTTCTTCGAGGCCAAGACGACCTTCGGCCGCATCGGCGTGAAGGTCTGGATCTACAAGGGCGACGTCAAGAACATCGCCGAGGTCCGCGCCGAGAACGCTGCTGCCCGTGCGGGCAACCGCCCGGCCCGTGGCGGCGCTGACCGTCCGGCCGGCCGCGGTGGCCGTGGTGGCGAGCGTGGCGGTCGCGGCCGTAAGCCGCAGCAGTCGGCTCCGGCCGCCGAGGCCCCCAAGGCCGAGGCGTCCGCCGCTGCTCCGGCTGCTGAGAGCACCGGAACGGAGGCCTGACCGAAATGCTGATCCCCCGTAGGGTCAAGCACCGCAAGCAGCACCACCCGAAGCGCAGCGGTATGTCCAAGGGTGGCACGCAGGTTGCGTTCGGCGAGTACGGCATCCAGGCGCTGACCCCGGCGTACGTGACGAACCGTCAGATCGAGTCCGCTCGTATCGCGATGACCCGTCACATCAAGCGTGGCGGCAAGGTCTGGATCAACATCTACCCGGACCGTCCCCTGACGAAGAAGCCTGCCGAGACCCGCATGGGTTCCGGTAAGGGTTCTCCCGAGTGGTGGATCGCGAACGTCAAGCCGGGTCGGGTGATGTTCGAGCTGTCCTACCCGAACGAGAAGATTGCTCGTGAGGCGCTCACCCGCGCTGCTCACAAGCTTCCGATGAAGTGCCGGATCGTTCGGCGCGAGGCAGGTGAGTCGTGATGTCGGCCGGTACCAAGGCGTCCGAGCTGCGCGAGCTGGGCAACGAGGAGCTCCTCAACAAGCTCCGCGAGGCCAAGGAAGAGCTGTTCAACCTCCGCTTCCAGGCGGCGACCGGACAGCTCGAGAACCACGGCCGGCTCAAGTCCGTCCGTAAGGACATCGCCCGGATCTACACCCTGATGCGTGAGCGCGAGCTCGGCATCGAGACGGTGGAGAGCGTCTGATGAGCGAGAAGACTGTGACTGAGACGAACACCGACCGCGGTTTCCGCAAGACCCGTGAGGGTCTGGTCGTCAGCGACAAGATGGACAAGACCGTCGTCGTCGCTGTCGAGGACCGCGTCAAGCACGCGCTGTACGGCAAGGTCATCCGCCGTACGAACAAGCTCAAGGCTCACGACGAGCAGAACGCCGCCGGCGTCGGCGACCGCGTCCTCCTGATGGAGACCCGGCCGCTGTCCGCCACGAAGCGGTGGCGCATCGTCGAGATCCTCGAGAAGGCCAAGTAATTCCTGAGGGGCATTCCCCTCAGGCAGGTTCCGCCAGGCTCGGCGGGGGTCCGCTCCGGTGACGGAGCGGCCCCCGCCGGGAACCGGCAGACGATCAGGAGATAGACGTGATCCAGCAGGAGTCGCGACTGCGTGTCGCCGACAACACGGGTGCGAAGGAAATTCTCACCATCCGTGTTCTCGGTGGCTCGGGTCGCCGCTACGCGGGCATCGGTGACGTCATCGTCGCCACCGTCAAGGACGCGATCCCCGGTGGCAACGTGAAGAAGGGTGACGTCGTCAAGGCCGTCATCGTTCGCACCGTCAAGGAGCGTCGTCGTCAGGATGGCTCGTACATCCGCTTCGACGAGAACGCCGCCGTCATTCTGAAGAACGACGGCGACCCCCGCGGCACCCGTATCTTCGGCCCGGTGGGCCGTGAGCTGCGCGAGAAGAAGTTCATGAAGATCATCTCGCTCGCGCCGGAGGTGCTGTAAGCATGAAGATCAAGAAGGGCGACCTGGTTCAGGTCATCACCGGTAAGGACAAGGGCAAGCAGGGCAAGGTCATCGTGGCCTACCCCGCTCAGGACCGCGTCCTCGTCGAGGGTGTCAACCGGGTCAAGAAGCACACGAAGGCCGGTCAGACCGCTCGCGGTTCGCAGACCGGTGGCATTGTGACGACCGAGGCCCCCGTCCACGTCAGCAACGTGCAGCTGGTTGTTGAGAAGGACGGCAACAAGGTCGTTACTCGCGTCGGCTACCGCTTTGACGACGAGGGCAACAAGATCCGCGTTGCCAAGCGCACCGGTGAGGACATCTGATGACTACCACCACTGCGCCGCGTCTCAAGACGCGCTACCGCGAGGAAATCGCCGGCAAGCTGCGTGAGGAGTTCTCCTACGAGAACGTCATGCAGATCCCCGGTCTGGTCAAGATCGTGGTCAACATGGGTGTGGGCGACGCCGCCCGCGACTCCAAGCTGATCGACGGCGCCGTGCGCGACCTCACCACGATCACGGGTCAGAAGCCGGCCGTCACCAAGGCCCGCAAGTCGATCGCGCAGTTCAAGCTGCGCGAGGGGCAGCCGATCGGCTGCCACGTCACCCTCCGTGGTGACCGCATGTGGGAGTTCCTGGACCGTACGCTGTCGCTCGCGCTGCCGCGTATCCGTGACTTCCGTGGCCTGTCGCCGAAGCAGTTCGACGGCCGTGGCAACTACACCTTCGGTCTCACGGAGCAGGTCATGTTCCACGAGATCGACCAGGACAAGATCGACCGGGTCCGGGGCATGGACATCACCGTGGTCACCACGGCGACCAATGACGACGAGGGTCGTGCCCTCCTTCGTCACCTCGGCTTCCCGTTCAAGGAGAACTGACCGTGGCGAAGAAGGCTCTGATCGCTAAGGCCGCCCGTAAGCCGAAGTTCGGCGTTCGCGGGTACACCCGCTGCCAGCGCTGCGGCCGGCCCCACTCCGTCTACCGCAAGTTCGGCCTGTGCCGCGTGTGCCTTCGTGAGATGGCTCACCGTGGCGAGCTGCCGGGCGTGACCAAGAGCTCCTGGTAATTCTCCTTCGCCCTTTGGGCGTTGGGAATCACCGGAGACTCTCGGTAAGCATCTGGTCGGCAGGAGCCCGGCCTCACATGCCGTAGGCTTGTGGGGTTGGGCGCCTGCCGCCCAAGACCGACTTACTACGCCGTAGGTCCCCGCACCGCACCCGTCCCGCCTATGAGTGGGGAGAGGGATGGCGCATACAGGAAACCCCGGCGAGAGAGGCCGAAGGCCAACTCATGACCATGACTGATCCCATCGCAGACATGCTCACGCGTCTGCGTAACGCGAACTCGGCGTATCACGACGACGTCACGATGCCGCACAGCAAGATCAAGTCGCACATCGCGGAGATCCTCCAGCAGGAGGGCTTCATCACGGGCTGGAAGGTCGAGGACGCCGAGGTTGGCAAGAACCTCGTCCTCGAGCTGAAGTTCGGCCCGAACCGCGAGCGCTCGATCGCCGGCATCAAGCGAATCTCGAAGCCGGGTCTGCGTGTATACGCAAAGTCCACCAACCTGCCGAAGGTTCTCGGCGGCCTGGGCGTGGCGATCATCTCCACGTCCCACGGTCTCCTGACCGGCCAGCAGGCCAGCAAGAAGGGCGTAGGTGGGGAAGTCCTCGCCTACGTCTGGTAGTCGGGAACGGAGGAATAGCTCATGTCGCGAATCGGCAAGCTCCCCATCCAGGTTCCCGCCGGTGTGGACGTCACCATCGATGGCCGCACGGTCGCGGTGAAGGGGCCCAAGGGCACCCTCTCGCACACCGTCGCGTCGCCGATCGAGGTCACCAAGGGTGAGGACGGCGTCCTGAACGTCGCCCGCCCGAACGACGAGCGTCAGAACAAGGCCCTTCACGGCCTGTCCCGCACGCTGGTGGCGAACATGATCACCGGCGTGACCACGGGATACATCAAGGCGCTCGAGATCAGTGGTGTCGGTTACCGCGTCCAGGCGAAGGGCTCCAACCTGGAGTTCGCCCTGGGCTACAGCCACCCGATCCTGATCGAGGCCCCGGAGGGCATCACCTTCAAGGTGGAGTCCCCCACGAAGTTCACCGTCGAGGGCATCGACAAGCAGAAGGTCGGCGAGACCGCGGCCAAGATCCGCAAGCTGCGGAAGCCTGACCCGTACAAGGCCAAGGGCGTCAAGTACGCCGGCGAGGTCATCCGCCGCAAGGTCGGAAAGGCTGGTAAGTAGCGATGGCATACGGCGTGAAGATCGCCAAGGGCGACGCCTACAAGCGTGCAGCCCTCAAGCGTCGCCACATCCGCGTCCGCAAGCACATCTCCGGTTCGCCGGAGCGTCCGCGCTTGGTTGTGACGCGATCCAACCGCCACATGGTGGCTCAGGTCATCGACGACATCGCGGGCCACACGCTCGCGTCGGCGTCGACCCTGGACGTCTCCATCCGTGGTGGCGAGGGCGACAAGAGCAGCCAGGCCAAGCAGGTCGGCGCCCTGGTCGCCGAGCGTGCCAAGGCCGCAGGCGTCGAGGCCGTCGTGTTTGACCGCGGTGGTAACCAGTACGCCGGGCGGATTGCCGCTCTGGCTGACGCCGCCCGTGAAGCCGGGCTGAAGTTCTAAGCCCCGGTTCCTACGCACAGCGGACGTAACAGAGAGAGGTAAATCCAATGGCTGGACCCCAGCGCCGCGGAAGCGGTGCCGGTGGCGGCGAGCGGCGGGACCGGAAGGGCCGTGACGGCGGCGCAGCTGCCGCCGAGAAGACCGCGTACGTCGAGCGCGTCGTCGCGATCAACCGTGTCGCCAAGGTTGTGAAGGGTGGTCGTCGCTTCAGCTTCACCGCGCTGGTCGTGGTGGGCGATGGTGACGGCACCGTCGGTGTCGGTTACGGCAAGGCCAAGGAAGTTCCCGCGGCCATTGCCAAGGGCGTGGAAGAAGCCAAGAAGAACTTCTTCAAGGTTCCGCGTATCCAGGGCACCATCCCTCACCCGATCCAGGGCGAGAAGGCTGCGGGCGTCGTTCTGCTCAAGCCTGCTTCCCCCGGTACCGGTGTTATCGCCGGTGGCCCGGTGCGCGCCGTTCTGGAGTGCGCCGGCGTTCACGACATCCTGTCGAAGTCGCTCGGTTCTTCGAACCCGATCAACATCGTGCACGCGACCGTGGCGGCCCTCCAGGGCCTGCAGCGTCCCGAGGAGATCGCGGCCCGCCGCGGTCTGCCCCTCGAGGACGTCGCCCCCGCGGCTCTGCTTCGTGCGCGTGCGGGAGCGGGTGCGTAATGGCCCGTCTCAAGATCACGCAGACGAAGTCGTACATCGGCAGCAAGCAGAACCACCGCGACACCCTGCGTTCGCTCGGGCTCAAGCGCCTGAACGACTCGGTTGTCAAGGAGGACCGCCCCGAGTTCCGCGGAATGGTTCACACCGTCCGCCACCTCGTGACGGTTGAGGAGGTCGACTGACATGGCGGAGAACAAGCCGCTGAAGGCGCATGACCTCCGGCCTGCCCCGGGCGCCAAGACCGCCAAGACCCGTGTGGGTCGTGGTGAGGCGTCCAAGGGTAAGACCGCTGGTCGTGGTACCAAGGGCACCAAGGCCCGTTACCAGGTTCCGGAGCGCTTCGAGGGTGGCCAGATGCCCCTCCACATGCGTCTCCCGAAGCTCAAGGGCTTCAAGAACCCGTTCCGCACCGAGTACCAGGTCGTGAACCTGGACAAGCTCGCGACGCTCTACCCCGAGGGTGGAGAGGTCACGGTGGCCGATCTGGTCGCCAAGGGCGCTGTGCGCAACAACCACCTCGTCAAGGTCCTCGGACAGGGCGAGATCTCCGTGGCGCTGCAGGTTTCGGTTGACGCCGTCTCCGGCTCCGCCAAGGAGAAGATTGCCGCCGCCGGCGGCACCGTCACCGAGCTCGTCTGAGACAACTCGGACCATTCGGTGGCCTGAACATCCGACCGGGGATGCCTCTCATATGGGGCATCCCCGGTTGGTCGTTCCTAGGGGGGCATGTACGCCGGTAAGGTGGCGTCCGTTGCTGTGATAACCCCCTGGGCGCACGCGTCCGGGGACCTTTGACCGTTACGTATTCGTCGATCCTCAAGACCGTCACCTCTACGCATTGCGCGGGGGTCGCAGGAGGCACCGTGCTCACCGCGTTCGCCCGGGCGTTCAAGACGCCCGACCTGCGCAAGAAGCTGTTCTTCACGCTCGGCATCATCGTGCTCTACCGGCTCGGGGCACACATCCCGGTTCCGGGAGTGAGCTACGAGAACGTCCAGACCTGTGTTGATCAGGCAAGCAAGGGCAACAACAGCCTCTTCGGCCTGGTGAACATGTTCAGCGGTGGTGCACTGCTGCAGATCACGATCTTCGCGCTCGGCATCATGCCGTACATCACGGCCAGCATCATCCTTCAGCTGCTGACCGTGGTGATCCCCCGACTCGAGGCGCTCAAGAAGGAGGGGCAGTCCGGCCAGACGAAGATCACGCAGTACACGCGTTATCTGACGGTCGCACTCGCCATCCTGCAGGGCACCGGCCTGGTGGCCACGGCCACCAGCGGCGCGCTGTTCAGCGGCTGCCCGGTCGCCGACCAGATCGTCCCGAACCAGTCGATCTTCACGACGATCGTCATGGTCGTCACGATGACCGCCGGTACCGCCGCCGTCATGTGGCTCGGTGAGCTGATCACCGACCGCGGCATCGGCAACGGCATGTCGATCCTGATGTTCATCTCGATCGCCGCCAGCTTCCCCGGCGCCATCTGGGCCATCAAGACCAGTGGCAAGCTCGCGGACGGCTGGATCGAGTTCGGCACCGTCATCCTGATCGGCTTCGTGATGGTGGCCCTCGTCGTCTTCGTCGAGCAGGCCCAGCGCCGTATCCCGGTGCAGTACGCGAAGCGCATGATCGGACGCCGGTCGTACGGTGGCACGTCCACCTACATCCCGCTGAAGGTGAACCAGGCGGGTGTGATCCCCGTCATCTTCGCTTCTTCGCTGCTCTACATCCCGGCACTGATCGTCCAGTTCTCCAACTCCAAAGCGGGCTGGGCGATCTGGATCCAGGACCACTTCGTCAAGGGCGACCACCCGTACTACATCACCGCGTACTTCCTGTTGATCGTGTTCTTCGCCTTCTTCTACGTGGCGATCTCGTTCAACCCCGAGGAAGTCGCCGACAACATGAAGAAGTATGGTGGCTTCATCCCGGGTATCCGGGCAGGTCGACCTACTGCCGAGTACCTGAGCTACGTGCTCAACAGGATCACTTGGCCGGGCTCGCTGTATCTGGGTCTGATCGCTCTTGTGCCGACGATGGCGTTGGCAGGCTTCGGTGGAGCCAACCAGAACTTCCCGTTCGGCGGGACGAGCATCCTCATCATCGTGGGTGTGGGTCTGGAGACCGTGAAGCAGATCGAGAGTCAGCTCCAGCAGCGCAATTACGAAGGGTTCCTCCGCTGATGCGAATCGTCCTCGTCGGCCCGCCGGGTGCCGGCAAGGGAACGCAGGCTGCGTACCTTGCCAAGAACCTGTCGATTCCGCACATCTCCACGGGCGACCTCTTCCGCGCCAACATCAGCCAGGGCACCGACCTTGGCAAGCAGGCCCGCGCCTTCATGGACGCGGGGCAGCTGGTGCCGGACGAGGTCACGATCGGGATGGCCAAGGACCGCATGTCCCAGCCGGACGCGGTCAACGGTTTCCTGCTCGACGGCTTCCCGCGCAACGTGGGTCAGGCCGAGGCCCTTGATGTGATGCTCAAGGACGAGGGCGTAAAGCTGGACGCGGTACTCGACCTCGAGGTTCCCGAGGACGAGGTCGTGAAGCGGATCGCGGGCCGTCGGGTCTGCCGTAACGAGAGCGCGCACGTGTTCCACGTGACGTACAACCCGCCGAAGACCGAGGGTGTCTGCGACATCTGCGGTGGCGAGCTGTACCAGCGCGACGACGACAGCGAAGAGACGGTCCGCACCCGGCTGGAGGTCTACCACACGCAGACCGAGCCGATCATCGACTACTACAGGGCTCAGGACCTGGTGGTCACCATCTCCGCGCTCGGCAAGGTCACCGAGGTGACCGAGCGGGCCATGGAGGCTCTGAAGTCCGACAAGGGCTGAGAGCACCCCCGCAGTACATGCAGTGCAGTCGGCCGCGGCGTCCTTGGGCGCCGCGGCCGACTGTTTGCGGCCGTATCGTGGAACACCCGTCCCCGCTCATGCAGAAAGGCGCCGCGCAATGGTGCAGATCAAGACCCCCGAGCAGATCGCGAAGATGCGTGAGGCGGGGCTGGTGGTCGCTGCCATTCACGCGGCCACCCGCGAGGCGGCGGTGCCCGGCGCCACCACCCAGGACCTGGACCAGGTCGCCCGCAAGGTGATCGCCGACCACGGTGCGAAGTCGAACTTCCTCGGGTACGGCGGATTCCCCGCGACGATCTGCACCTCGGTCAACGAGGTCGTCGTCCACGGCATCCCGGACGACAAGACCGTCCTCAAGGACGGTGACATCATCTCCATCGACGCCGGCGCCATCGTCGACGGCTGGCACGGCGACGCCGCGTACACGGCCTTCGTCGGCACCGGTCACGCTCCGGAGCTCGTCGAGCTGTCCCGGGTGACCGAGGAGTCGATGTGGGCCGGCATCGCCGCGATGAAGGTGAACAACCGGCTGGTCGACATCTCGAAGGCGATCGAGTCGTACATCCGTCGCCAGCCCCGCCCCGCGACGGGGAAGTACGGGATCATCGAGGACTACGGCGGGCACGGCATCGGCACCGAGATGCACATGGACCCGCACCTGCTGAACTACGTCGCCCGCAAGCGCGGCAAGGGCATCAAGCTGGTCCCGGGCCTCTGCCTGGCCATCGAGCCGATGGTCTCCCTCGGCACGGCCCGCACCGAGGTGCTGGAGGACGAGTGGACCGTCATCACGACCGACGGCAGCTGGTCCTCCCACTGGGAGCACTCGATCGCCCTCACGGAGCAGGGTCCGCTGGTGCTCACCGCTCCGGACTGCGGCCGCGAGAGGCTGGCGCAATACGGCGTCGAGGCGGCCCCCGACCCGCTGGGCTGATGGTCGGGCCGGCGGGCGGGGCCCGGCGTGGCAGTGCGAAGCCTGTGAGGCGCCCCGGCGCCGAGCTCGCGAGTGCTGTGTTTGAGAGGGGGCCGGCGTCGAGGCGGCGCCCGACCCGCTGGGCTGATGGTCGGGCCGGCGGGCGGGGCCCGGCGCAGCAGTGCGAAGCCTGTGAGGCGCCCCGGCGCCGAGCTCGCGAGTGCTGCGTTTGAGAGGGGGCCGGCGTCGAGGCGGCCCCCGACCCCCTGGGGTGATTGGACGCCCCCGCGAGGTCTAAGGATCTCCCGCGGTGGGCAAACTTGACGGATTCGTCTTTTGGAGTCCGCTGACGTAGACTGACTCGTCGGCTCTCGTGCATCCGTGTGTCCACATGCGAGTGACGAAAGTCGATCAAGGTAGCCGATTCGAAAGGCGAAGCGTGGCCAAGAAGCAAGGTGCCATCGAAATTGAGGGCACCGTGATCGAGTCCCTCCCGAACGCCATGTTCAAGGTGGAACTCCAGAACGGTCACAAGGTCCTCGCGCACATCTCCGGCAAGATGCGGATGCACTACATCCGAATCCTTCCGGACGACCGGGTCGTGGTGGAGCTCTCCCCGTACGACCTGACGCGTGGCCGGATCGTCTACCGCTACAAGTAGATCTTGCCCACATCTCGCTTCGGCGGGGTGCTGGCACTGACCCGGAGAACCTGACATCCCATGAAGGTCAAGCCGAGCGTCAAGAAGATCTGCGACAAGTGCAAGGTGATCCGCCGTCACGGTCGGGTCATGGTCATCTGCGACAACCTGCGCCACAAGCAGCGCCAGGGCTGACGCACGACCCCCTGCATCTCGCAGTACTTCGCGCGACGCACGTAAACGTACATACGCAGAGCCCGTCCAAGCCACGGCTGACGACACCTCCGGCGGGGGCCGGGGACCCGGGCGTACCACCTCGCAAGAGGTCGGCGGTCGGGAGTGGCTCTGTGGAAGACCCCCGACATGACAACTGGAGCCATTGAATGGCACGCGTTTCAGGTGTTGACATCCCGCGCGAAAAGCGCGTGGAGGTTGCCCTCACCTACGTCTTCGGTATCGGGCGCACCCGGTCCAAGGAGATCCTCGCCACCACGGGCGTGAACCCGAACACCCGCGTTCGTGACCTGGCCGAAGAGGACCTGGTCAAGATCCGCGAGTACGTGGACGCCAACCTCCGCACCGAGGGTGACCTTCGCCGCGAGATCCAGGGCGACATCCGCCGCAAGATCGAGATCGGCTGCTACCAGGGCATCCGCCACCGTCGTGGTCTGCCGGTCCACGGCCAGCGCACCAGCACGAACGCCCGTACCCGCAAGGGCCCGCGTCGCGCGATCGCCGGTAAGAAGAAGCCGGGCAAGAAGTAGTCCTCAGCGGACGCACTGCGAGCGTCCGGTTCGCCGGACATCCGCAGCATCCAGCGGTCTTCGCTGTAGGACCGATCACCTCCCCTCTCCATCTGGAGTCAAGACATGCCCCCCAAGGGTCGTCAGGGCGCAGCCAAGAAGGTGCGTCGCAAGGAAAAGAAGAACGTCGCTCACGGGCACGCCCACATCAAGAGCACGTTCAACAACACCATCGTCTCGATCACGGACCCCTCGGGCAACGTGATCTCCTGGGCCTCCGCCGGCCACGTCGGCTTCAAGGGCTCGCGCAAGTCGACCCCCTTCGCCGCGCAGATGGCCGCCGAGTCGGCCGCCCGCCGCGCGCAGGAGCACGGCATGCGCAAGGTTGACGTCTTCGTCAAGGGTCCGGGCTCCGGCCGCGAGACCGCGATCCGCTCCCTGCAGGCCACTGGCCTGGAGGTCGGTTCGATCCAGGACGTCACCCCGACGCCGCACAACGGCTGCCGTCCGCCGAAGCGTCGCCGCGTCTGATCCGTCACGGCCGGTGACGGCCGTGCGGCAGTAGCGTGGGTACGGGCGGTATGCCCCCTACGGGGGTGTGCCGCCCGTATCCTTGTTTCATCTGTCGGGTGTCAAATAGTGGGCGCCCACGACTGAAGGATTCACACATGCTTATCGCTCAGCGTCCGTCGCTGACCGAAGAGGTCGTTGACGAGTTCCGCTCGCGGTTCGTCATCGAGCCGCTGGAGCCGGGCTTCGGCTACACGCTCGGCAACTCCCTGCGTCGCACGCTCCTCTCCTCGATCCCGGGTGCCGCTGTCACCAGCATCCGCATCGACGGTGTCCTGCACGAGTTCACCACCGTGCCGGGCGTCAAGGAGGACGTGACCGACCTCATCCTCAACATCAAGCAGCTGGTCGTCTCCTCGGAGCACGACGAGCCGGTCGTGATGTACCTGCGCAAGCAGGGTCCCGGCCTGGTCACCGCTGCTGACATCGCCCCGCCGGCCGGTGTCGAGGTCCACAACCCGGACCTCGTCCTGGCCACGCTGAACGGCAAGGGCAAGCTGGAGATGGAGCTGACCGTCGAGCGCGGTCGCGGCTACGTCTCCGCCGTCCAGAACAAGCAGGTGGGCCAGGAGATCGGCCGGATCCCGGTCGACTCCATCTACTCGCCGGTGCTCAAGGTCACGTACAAGGTCGAGGCGACCCGTGTCGAGCAGCGCACCGACTTCGACAAGCTGATCGTCGACGTCGAGACCAAGCAGGCCATGCGTCCCCGTGACGCCATGGCGTCGGCCGGTAAGACCCTGGTCGAGCTGTTCGGTCTGGCGCGCGAGCTCAACATCGACGCCGAGGGCATCGACATGGGCCCGTCGCCGACGGACGCCGCGCTCGCCGCCGATCTGGCGCTGCCGATCGAGGAGCTGGAGCTCACGGTCCGCTCGTACAACTGCCTCAAGCGCGAGGGCATCCACTCGGTGGGCGAGCTCGTGGCCCGTTCCGAGGCGGACCTGCTCGACATCCGCAACTTCGGTGCGAAGTCGATCGACGAGGTCAAGGCGAAGCTGGCCGGTATGGGCCTGGCGCTGAAGGACTCGCCTCCCGGCTTCGACCCGACCGCCGCCGCCGACGCGTTCGGCGCGGACGACGACGCGGACGCCGGTTTCGTGGAGACCGAGCAGTACTAGTACGCCTCCGGCCGGGGCGCCCGGGTCTCCTGGGTGCCCCGGACCGGTCGAGGGCTTCTGTCCTCAGTCGCCGGACGGGCTTGATCGTGGCCGGCGACCGCATACTTCCGTGTGGCGACCGCCGCACGGGAACTGACACCGGTACCTGATACGGCCGGTGCAGCACACAAGGAGAAAACCATGCCTCAGCCCGCCAAGGGTGCCCGTCTGGGCGGCAGCGCTGCGCACGAGAAGCTTCTTCTCAACAACCTCGCGAAGTCGCTGTTCGAGCACGGCCGCATCACCACGACCGAGGCCAAGGCCCGCCGCCTGCGTCCGGTCGCCGAGCGTTTCATCACCAAGGCGAAGAAGGGCGACATCCACAACCGTCGCCTGGTGCTGCAGTCGATCACGGACAAGGGCATCGTGCACACGCTCTTCACCGAGATCGCCCCGCGGTACGAGAACCGCCCCGGTGGTTACACCCGCATCACCAAGATCGGCAACCGTCGCGGCGACAACGCCCCGATGGCCGTCATCGAGCTGGTCGAGGCCCTGACCGTGGCGCAGGCCGCCACCGGTGAGGCCGAGGCCGCCACGAAGCGTGCGGTCAAGGAAGACGCCCTCAAGAAGGACGAGACCCCGGTCGAGTCCGTCGAGGACGCCAAGCCGGCCGAGGCCGACGAGGAGTCCAAGGACGCCTGAGCGTTCTGAGACCTCTGGACGGGCCCGCATCACCCTTCGGGGCGGTGCGGGCCCGTTTCGCTGTGTACGGATCTTGAGAGGATCGCTGGTGTGAGTGACGTGGTGGAGCCCGGAAGCGTACGGGTGCGGCTGGACCTGGCCTACGACGGCAAGGACTTCTCGGGCTGGGCGAAGCAGACCGGCCGTCGGACCGTCCAGGGGGAGATCGAGGACGCGCTGCGGACCGTGACCCGCTCCCCGCGCACCTACGACCTGACCGTGGCCGGGCGCACCGATGCCGGGGTGCACGCCCGGGGTCAGGTCGCGCACGTGGACCTGCCGGCCGAGGTGTGGGCCGAGCACGCCGAGAAGCTGCTGCGGCGGATGGCCGGCCGGATGGCGCCCGATGTGCGGATCCGGCGGATCGAGGAGGCCCCGGCCGGGTTCAACGCCCGCTTCTCGGCCCTGTGGCGCCGTTACGCGTACCGGATCTCGGACGGGCCCGGCGGTGTCGATCCACTGGTGCGCGGTCATGTGCTGTGGCACGACCGGGAGTTGGACGTGGAGGCGATGAACGCCGCGGCGGCGCGCATGACCGGGGAGCACGACTTCGCCGCGTACTGCAAGAAGCGGGAGGGTGCGACGACCATCCGGACGCTGCAGAAGCTGAGTTGGGCACGGGACCAGGCCACCGGGATCATCACGGGCACCGTGCAGGCCGACGCCTTCTGCCACAACATGGTGCGGGCGCTGGTGGGGGCGATGCTGTTCGTGGGCGACGGGCGCCGCCCGTACGCCTGGCCGGCCGAGGTGCTGGCGGCCGGAGTGCGCGATCCCGGGGTGCACGTGGTGCGGCCGCACGGGCTGACGCTGGAGGAAGTCGCGTACCCGGCAGATGCGTTGCTCGCGGCCCGGGCCGTGGAGGCCCGCAATGTGCGGACGCTGCCGGGCGCCGGCTGCTGCTGACGGCCGCTCAGGGCGTGTTCTGCTGAATGCCGCTCAGGGGTTCGGCTGCGATGCCGTACGTCTGCGTCTGCGTCTGTGGAGCGCGGTCGTGAGGGCGGCCGCCAGGTACAGGGCCGCGCCGCTCAGGAGCGAGGAGCGGACCCAGCCGATCCGCGGACTCCACCAGGCGAGGACGGCGGCCGCGCCGACGACCACCAGCGCGGCGGTACGGGTGAGCCACCAGCGGGTGGACCGCGGGGCGCCGTCATCCGGCGCGGGCGGGTGGCTGCCGGTGCTCGCCGTCATCGTGTCGCGCATCCCCGCCAGGATCGAGCGGCGGGCCTGCACCCGCGCGCCGGGGATGTCGCCGAGGACCTCGGTGTCGCCGCCGAAGCCCGGCGGGACAGGCGGGAGACCGACGGCGGTCACCAGGTCGGCCTGGTGGCGGACCGGGTCGCCGGTGGCGCGCAGGATGTGGGCCAGGGGGCGCGGGTCCGCCACCCGGAACAGATGGGCGAGGTCCTCGGCGACCGCCTGCACGTCGGCGTGGTCGGGAGCGGGGGACTCGGCGTCCCAGGTGTACGTCGCGATCTGCCGGCCCTGGTGGAGCGCGGTGACGGTGCAGCGCTCCGGGGTGCGGTGCAGGACGAGGGCGGGCCAGCTCTCACCGGTCGTGAAGGTCTCCGCCGCCGCGGTCAGCGGCTCCTCGGGGAGCAGGGCCGCGCGTCGGCCGCGGGCGGTCTCGGGGACCACCTCGACATAGCTGTACCCGTCGCCCGCCGGGGCCGTACGCAGGGAGAAACCGCAGATCAGGGCCGCTTGGGCGACGGTGGCCGGGGGTGCGGGGACGATCGCGACCGCACGCGGCGTGAGGGCCGCCCAGTCGGGGGCGGTGGCGGGCGGCGCGGGAGGGCGGCCGAACAACGGGATCTGTGCGGCGAGGTCGAGGCGGACGTCGGACCGCGCTTCGAGGAACTCGGTGCGCGGGTCGCCGAGCCGGTTCCACGGGTACTCGGTGGCGTGCACGCCGATGGCCCGGAACACGTCGAGGGCCTCGGCCGGCCGGTCCGACATGATCAGCAGCAGAGCGAGTTCGTTGCGGAAGCCCGCCGCCTCACGGTCGGCCGCCCCGTCGTAGGTGTCGGAGAGGCTCAGGGCGCGGGTGAGGGCCGCTTCCACCTTGGGCCCGTACGGGTCGGGGCCCTCCGGCTCGTCCGCCTCGGACAGCCGGTACTCCAGCGCCGCCTGAAGGGGCAGCGCGTGCAGCCTCGATCCCGGCGGGGCGGACGCGGCCACCCGCTCCGCGTACCGGAACATCTCCTCGTGCGAGCCGTACCACTTGGCGCACAGGTACTGCAGCGCCTGCGCGTGGCAGCCGAAGTGGTGCGGGTCGCGGGCCTCGGCCTCGGCGAGGTACGCGTCGAACACCTCGCGCGGGGCCTGCATGCCGCGGGCGTGGGTGAGCGCGATGCGCCAGGGGACCGGGTCGCCGGGGTTGAGCTCGGCCGCGGCGCCGATCACCGGCACCGCGTCCTCCAGGAGCGCGTAGAAGGCCTGGAACTGGTCCCGCTCGACGTCCTTCGCGCGGGCGCCCGTCCGGACCTTCCAGGCCTGGTGGAGGTGGAAGTCGGCGACGACGAGGAGCGCGTCGGGGTCGTCGGGGGACTCCGCCAGCCAGGCGTCCAGCCAGCCGTCGTGGTGCAGCGCGGTCCGGGCCAGCCGGCTCACGTACGCGTCCCTGCGCTCCCACTGGGCGTGTAGCCGCGTCGAGGCGAGGAGCTCCGCCGCCGGGGCGTGGTCGCCGGCCGTCGCCGCCGTGAGGGCGGCCCGCAGCGAGGCGTCCGGCGGGTCCAGGACCACGGCCTCGTCGGGCGCCAGGTCGACGCCGATGGCGTCGCGGTGGCGCAGGATGCGCAGGAAGGAGACCAGGAAGACGAGACGCACAGCAGCGGTCCTCCGCATCCGGGAGAGGTGACTGAACCGAAGGACGGGCAGGTCAGGTGGCGGGGGCGGTGGCCGCCGCCGAGGCCTGGACCTCGCCGCGGTGCCGGATCTGACGGAACGTGAAGTTCGTCAGGTCGTCACCGACGGCGAACACGTTCTTGTCCGCCTTGGTGACGTTCTTTCCGTTGGTGAAGCCGCCAACCGTGAAGTAGGCATATCGGCCGTAGGAGTTGGCCGTGCGGCGGCAGACGGCACCGCCGCGGCAGAAGGTCGGCACTCCCGATCCGCTCAGCGAGGCCAGTCCTCCGCTCGCCTGCTGCGCGGCCTTCCTGGCCTGGGCCTCGGTCTCGAACACGGCGAGCCCGACGGTCACCGCCACGCCGCTGCGGGAGTACGTGGCCCGGATGACCTGGTCGCAGCCGTGGCGCGTGAGGATGGAGCCCAGTGCGCCCTGAGTGGTCGTGGCGCAGTTCGTGGTGCGGTGCGTGGCGCCCTTGGAGTAGACGCGGTCGCCCATCGTCAGCTTCTTGCCGGGGAAGAAGGCGTCGACCGTGACGGGCGTCCGGTCCTTCTTCACGTCGGATATGTAGTCCTTGGGGTCCGGCGGGGGCGGCGGGGCCACCGACGAGAACGACGGCTCCGGCTGCGCCGACCGGCTGGGCAGATCGGTCGCCGCCGGCAGCTCGCTCGCGTTCTTCCCGGCCGCGCCGCCGGGGTCGTCCTTGTTGGTCGAGATGACCGCCGTCGCCACGATCGCGGCGACCGCGGCGGTGGCCAGCGCGCCCCCGCCGATCATCAGCCACCTCTTGCGCCTGGCGCGCGCCGCCGACGCCTCGGCCAGCGCCGCCCAGTCCGGAGTACCCGTGCCCCCGGGCCCCCAGGAGGGCCCCCCTTGCCCAAAGCTCATGCGCCGCATCCTAAACCGGTTGGGCCACGGCTTCGCGGCCCGTGACAATGCTGTCCATGGGACATCTTGAAGCAGGCCATCTCGAGTACTACCTACCGGACGGGCGGGTGCTGCTCGGCGATGCGTCGTTCCGCGTCGCGGACGGCGCCGTGGTGGCCCTCGTGGGGGCGAACGGCGCCGGCAAGACCACGCTGCTCCGGCTGCTCGCCGGGGAGCTCCAGCCGCACGGCGGATCGGTGTCGGTGAGCGGCGGCCTCGGCGTGATGCAGCAGTTCGTCGGCTCGGTGCGCGACGAGCGCACGGTGCGGGACCTCCTGGTCTCCGTCGCCCAGCCCCGGATCCGCGAGGCCGCGCAGGCCGTCGACCGGGCCGAGGAGCTGATCCTCACCACCGACGACGAGGCCGCGCAGATGACGTACGCGCAGGCGCTGAGCGACTGGGCGGAGGCGCGCGGCTACGAGGCCGAGACGGTCTGGGACATGTGCACCATGGCGGCGCTCGGCGTCCCGTACGAGAAGGCGCAGTGGCGCGAGGTGCGCACCCTGTCGGGCGGTGAGCAGAAGAGGCTGGTGCTGGAGGCGCTGCTGCGCGGGCCCGACGAGGTGCTGCTGCTCGACGAGCCGGACAACTACCTGGACGTCCCCGGCAAGCGCTGGCTGGAGGAGAAGCTGAAGGAGACCCGTAAGACGGTCCTCTTCGTCTCCCACGACCGGGAGCTGCTCTCCCGGGCCGCCCAGAAGATCGTCAGCGTGGAGCCCAGCCCGGCCGGCAGCGACGTCTGGGTGCACGGTGGCGGCTTCGCCACGTACCACCAGGCCCGCAAGGAACGGTTCGCGCGCTTCGAGGAACTGCTGCGCCGCTGGGAGGAGGAGCGGGCCCGGCTGAAGGCGCTCGTCCTGCGGATGCGGCAGCAGGCCGCGAACAGCCCCGACATGGCGAACCGCTACCACGCGATGCAGACCCGCTTCAAGAAGTTCGAGGAGGCCGGTCCGCCGCCGGAGCCGCCGCGCGAGCAGGACATCAAGATGCGACTGCGCGGCGGCCGTACCGGGGTGCGGGCGGTGACCTGCAAGAACCTGGAGCTGACCGGCCTGATGAAGCCGTTCGACCTGGAGATCTACTACGGGGAGCGCGTCGCCGTCCTCGGCTCCAACGGGTCGGGCAAGTCCCACTTCCTGCGGCTGCTGGCGGGCGAGCCGGTGGCGCACACGGGGGAGTGGAAGCTCGGGGCGAGGGTGGTCCCCGGGCACTTCGCACAGACCCACGCCCATCCGGAGCTGCTCGGCAAGACGCTCGTCGAGATCCTGTGGACGGAGCAGGCCAAGAACCGGGGCGGCGCCATGTCCGTACTGCGGCGGTACGAGCTGGAACGGCAGGGGGACCAGCCGTTCGAGAAGCTGTCCGGCGGCCAGCAGGCCCGCTTCCAGATCCTGCTCCTGGAGCTGGCCGGCACGACCGCGCTGCTGCTGGACGAGCCGACCGACAACCTGGACCTGGAGTCGGCCGAGGCGCTCCAGGACGGGCTGGAGGTGTACGACGGGACGGTGATGGCCGTCACGCACGACCGGTGGTTCGCGAAGTCCTTCGACCGCTACCTGGTCTTCGGGTCGGACGGTTACGTCCGGGAGACGACGGAGCCCGTGTGGGACGAGCGGCGGGTGGAGCGGGCGCGCTGAGGCGTAGCCCTGGGCGGGCGGCGGTGTGGGTGTGGGGCCCCTGCGGGGTGCGGGGTGTCCTTGGTGCGGGGTTCCGTCCTCAATCGCCGGACGGGCTTGTGTGCGGGTTGCCCCGCGGGGCGGCGCGGATTACCCGGTGGGTGGGGGTGGGGGCCCTCCGGGCAGACTCCTCAAAAATGGCGTGTGCACCCGGTCACGCATGGGGGCCCGGGTCGTACGCCATTTTCTGCGGG